>JBIIWQ010000184.1:0-4952 GCA_044338805.1 Crocinitomicaceae bacterium | reverse complement strand
TGGGATTGCTTCATGGTGGGGCGAGTGTTGCTTTAATTGAGAGTGTTGGTTCTATGGGCTCAACACTGCTCTTAGATCTTTCAAAAGAATATCCTGTTGGCTTGGAAGTGAATGCTAATCATGTTGGGTCAATAAAATCTGGAAAAGTAAAAGCTATTGGTAAAATTGTCCATGCCGGAAGAAGCACGCATTTATGGCAAGTTGATGTTTTTGATGTAGAAACAAATAAATTGATTTGCACAGGAAGATTAACAATAATGGTGATTCAACGGTCTTAATTTTGGCTGATATTTTAAAATATAGAATCCCAGGTGAATCAATCGTTGAGAAAATAGGAGAATTCAACATAGATTATGACACAAAAGATCCAAATGGTTTTGTTGTAGGCGATTTTATTTCAGATGCGCTATACAATTTTCAAGAAGGAATAGGTGAAGGAGAATTGTCTTTTCTATCTGAAGAACCTTATATCATCTCGAAAGAAGAATATTTAAAAGATGCAGATACAGTTTTAGCCACTTTCGATTCAACTGAACTTCAAAAAGTTGTCTTGTCGCGCATTAAGAAAGTTCATTTTAACGAAGCTAAGTCGGTAATGTTTTTTAATGAACTTGTAAAAACCTATCCAAATGCATTTGTCTATTTAATTTCAAGTAGATTATTTGGTACATGGATTGGTGCAACTCCTGAAATACTTTTAGTTACAGCACTACATTCTGGTTTTACAATGGCTCTTGCGGGAACGAAAAAAGCAGATGATACTTCTGAATGGGAATCAAAGGAAAAAGAAGAACAACAATTTGTTACAGATTTCATTCAGAATCGACTGATTAAAAATAGGTATGAAAATGTTGAATTGAGTGGGCCATTTGAAGTTGTGGCTGGCCCAGTAAAACATTTAAGAACTGATATATCATTTGATTTTGATAGCGAAAATGCCCTAAAAACAATTCGGACTTTACATCCAACACCTGCTGTTAGTGGCCTTCCTCAGAAGGACGCTATTAGTCTTATTCTAGAAACAGAGAAACACGAAAGACTTTTTTATTCTGGTTTCATTGGAATAATGGGTCAGCATAAAAACCAGCTGTATGTGAATTTAAGATGCTGTCAAATTCAAAAAGGTGCTGCATATTTGTATTTAGGAGGGGGATATACCAAAGATTCTATTCCAGAATTAGAATGGCAAGAAACAGAAAATAAAAGCAAAACCTTATTAAACATTCTACAAAAACTGTAGCTTTGCATTCAAATGATTTCAAGTAATAAAATAGGTGTTCAATTAATTGTCGAAGAATGTGTCGCTCATGGCATGAAACACGTTGTCTGTTCTCCAGGTTCACGCAATGCACCTTTCGTAATAGCTTTTGACGAACACCCCGAAATAAGTTGCTATGTCGTTCATGATGAGAGAAGTGCTGCTTTTTTCGCAATGGGAATGGCACAGCAATTAAACGAACCAGTCGGAATTGTGTGTACTTCTGGATCAGCAAGTTTAAATTATTATCCAGCAATAGCTGAAGCGTATTATCAATGCATTCCTTTAGTTATAATTACAGCGGATCGACCTATAGAGTGGGTTAATCAAGGCGACGGACAAACAATTGTTCAAAAAGATGTTTTTAAAAATCACATTCGATACAGTTGTCAGTTTTCAGAGAAAATCAATTCGGAGGACGAAAAATGGTACGTGCAAAGAGAAATTGCGATTGCTTTTTCTGAAGGGAATTCAATTTGGAAAGGCCCAATTCATTTTAATGTAGCATTGAACGAACCTCTTTATGGAACAACTGAAATTGAATTCAGTCATACTAGGAAAATTGAACTTGTTCATGGCTTTTTTCAATTGAATTCAACAAACGCTTTAGAACTTACAAAGGCACTCAATTTGACTAAAATAATGGTTATTTGTGGTCAGTTGAATCCAGATAAAGTATTATTGGAGCAATTAAAACTTTTCGCTGAAGATACTGCTGTAGTGGTATTGGTAGAAAATACGTCCAACTTAGTGGATATGCGTTTTATTCATTGTATTGACCGATCACTGAATAGTATATCGGAAGAAGAATTGAAAGATTTTGCTCCAGAGTTATTAATTACCATCGGTGGAGCAGTTGTATCGAAAAAAATCAAAGCATATCTGCGTAAATACAGTCCGAAGGAACATTGGAAAGTTGGGCATGAGTTTCCATACATGGATACGTATCAATGCCTCACAAAATCATTTCAAACAGATGCGACTTCCTTTTTCAGAGAAATTAATACATTAAATCACGAAAAAAACACTTCGAATTACGGATCTGATTGGAAGCAAAGAGATTTTATTGTGCAAGATAAGATGGCTGATTTCTTTAGCCAAGTTGAATTCTCAGATCTCAAAGCGTTTGAAACAATTTTGGATTACCTACCAGAAATGTCGCATTTACACATGGCAAATAGTTCTGTTGTGCGCTATTGTCAATTGTTTGATCCAATTAAATCAATTCAATATTGGAGCAATAGAGGTACAAGTGGAATTGATGGAAGTTCAAGTACTGCTTTTGGCGCATCAATTATTAAGAAGGACGATTTGCATTTGTTGATAACGGGAGATGTTTCTTTTCTTTATGACAGCAATGCCTTTTGGAATCAATATTTACAGCCTAATCTAAGAATTGTTTTAATCAATAATGGAGGAGGAGGAATCTTTAAGATTATTCCGGGACCTGCATCTTCAAATCAATTAGAAAAATATTTTGAAGCAAAACATTCCATCGATGCAGCAAGTATTTCGAAAGCTTTCAATTTGGAATACTTTTTTGCGGATTCAACGCAATTAATTGAAGATCAAATGGAAGCTTTTTTCAGTTACAATGAAAATGGTCGACCGAAATTATTGGAGATAAATACAACAGCAATTGATAATCATAATAAATTGGAAGAATTTTTCCAATGGATGAAATAAAACTGTGAATAAACTTTAATTTTACATAAAAAAAATGATAGATTTTTCAATATTATTTTCCTGGGATGCTTTAGTATATTTAGTAATCCTTTCGCTTTTAGAAATAGTTTTAGGGATTGATAATATTATTTTTATCAGTATCGTTACAGATAAATTACCGAAAGAAAAGAAACGTAAAGCTCGGAATATTGGGTTGCTTTTTGCGCTGGTTGTAAGACTTGTTTTATTGAGTGTTGTAGCTTGGATTATGGGAATGACAAAAGCTTTTTTTCCAGATGCACCATACGAATGGCTTAAGGAATTTTCAGGTCAAAGTATTGTTTTGTTAGTAGGTGGATTGTTCCTGATTTATAAAAGTACACTTGAAATGCATAGCAGTGTGAAAGGTCATGAAGAAGTTCACGCACCTAAAAAAGGAGGGTTAAGAGCCGTAATTGTTCAAATTGTGTTGATTGATATCGTATTTAGTTTCGATTCAATTATCACTGCGATTGGTATGACGAATGGAATTAAGTCAGAAATTGGAGGTAATCCAATTGCAATCATATATGTCGCTGTAATCATTTCAATGATTGTAATGTTAATTTTCGCAAAGCAAATCAGTGATTTCATCAATAATCGTCCGACGATTAAAATGATCGCTTTAAGTTTCCTTGTTACGATTGGCGTTATCTTGGTTGCTGAAGCATTTGGACAACATGTCCCAAAAGGTTATATCTATTTCGCTATGGTATTTTCGCTAATTGTTGAATTTCTGAATATTAGAATGCGCAAAAACAAAGGTCTGGAATAATGACTGAAGCTGAAGCTCGAATTTTTCTGGGACTTGAAAACGGTGATGATCCGCAAGAAGCTTTAGAAGAACAACTATTTCAATTTAAACAGTTTTTCACGAGTCGACCAATTATTCAGTCTACGTTTAAATCAAAGCTTGAAAAATTGAAAAAGCTCGAGGAAGCATCGAAATTTTTTAAGTTGGCGCAAAGTGATTCACCTGTTTTTGAAACGGAAACAGTTGGTCATTTTGAAAACATTTTGGAAGCATTTCAGTGTTATCAGATTCTCAAAAGTGTTTTATTTCAACGAATTCAAATTGTTCATTCTCCTTTAGAATTGCAAGAATGTGTGGAAGATTTATTGCGGTTAAACAGTGATTATATCAAATTATGGCCGAATACAAATTTAGAAGCGGCTGCTGTCATTTTGTCAAAAGAAGTAGATCCAATGGAACTTTTAGCTGACATCAAAAGGATGAATGAGATTGGAATTGTGACATTTGACGATTTGGCAAAAGAATTGACGGAACCAAACAGTATTTTAAGAAAAGAGTCGATGCGTTTTTTTATGTTAAATCAAAAAGAAAATAATGGATGAGGTTTTAGTAAATTTGAAAATTCAATTGGAGAAAGAAGAATGGCCAAATATCTATTTGTTTAAATTCATCATTCCAAATGAACCAGAGAAAATTGCACATGTTACAGCCTTGTTTAATGACAGCAGCGAAATTGTTATGCATCCATCAAAAAATGCAACATATATGAGCGTTAGTGCAAAAGAATTAATGTTGGATGTGGATTCCATCATCGAAAAATATGAAAATGCTTCAAAAATTATTGGTTTAATTGCGCTATGATGATATTAATGGGTTACTCGATTTCTAAAATTCTAATTGGCATCTTGTGTGTGTCATTAGCTTTAATATTAATGTATATTGCATATAAAAAACTGCTAGCTTATTTAGGAAAAGGAACACCTTCTCCGAATGATTATTGTGTTTTATATTCTTTGGAGATTGAACCAGCAAAAGGTGAATTGGAATTCTATTTCACTTCTGCTGTTCCAAGAATTGTAGCAATTGAAATACTTAACGGTGATTTATCTTTAAATACATTAATTGTTGAGAAAGAATATAGCGACGGAGGTCATATCGTTCGTTTTGATTCGAAGAGCTTACCAAATGGAAATTACTTCTATTGTTTGAGATCGGACAATCAAAAAACAATGAAAA
>JBIIWQ010000183.1:0-4966 GCA_044338805.1 Crocinitomicaceae bacterium | reverse complement strand
TTTGCTGTTTTAGTATTAATATTATTTTGGAATTCAATTTATTTCACCTTTCATTTCTTTCAAAAGTCAAGAAAACAAGAATTGAATAATTTAAGTTTGGAATCAAGTAGAAATGAGATTGAACTTAAAAATCTTCGTTCTCAATTAAATCCACATTTTCTTTTCAATTCATTGAATAGTATCAGAGCATTGATTGATATTGAGCCATCAAAAGCAAAGGTTTCAGTAACTACGTTGTCAAATTTACTCAGAAAATCACTTATTTTAGGAAGGGTAAACCTTGTGAGATTAGAGGAAGAAATAGAAATGGTTTCAAATTACCTCGAACTTGAAAAAATAAGGTTTGAAGAGCGTTTAGAAGTAAAAATGATACTAGATACTAATTTAAAAGATTTTATGTTGCCCCCATTTTCATTGCAAATGTTAGTAGAAAACGCTATTAAACATGGTATATCAAATCTTGTAGAAGGTGGTGAAATAATTATTGAAACAAATAAAATAGGAGGAATTGTAACTATTTCCGTTACTAATTCAGGTGAAATAATTGATGAAATAAATTTTGAAAAAGGAATAGGAATTGAGAATACAAAACGACGATTAGCATTGCAATTTAAAGATGCTGCTGAATTTGAATTATTTCAAAATGGCAACAAAGTAATTGCTCAATTAATTTTTAAAACGCACGTTTAAAAAAGATATATCATGAAAACTTTTAGAACAATAATCATTGATGATGAAAGACTTGCAAGGGACGAGTTAAAGTCTTTATTGAAAGATTATCATGAAATTGAAATTATTGATGAAGCAAAAAATGGAGAAGAAGGAATTCAAAAAATTAAAGAATTAAAACCTGATTTAATCTTTTTAGACATTAACATGCCCGGTCTAAATGGGTTTGAAATGATAAAACATTTAGATGAAATCCCTCGAGTTATTTTTGTTACAGCATACGATGAATACGCATTAAAAGCATTTGAAGTTAGCGCCTTAGACTATATTTTAAAGCCAGTTGATCCAATACGTTTGAAAGAAGGTATTCAAAAATTATCAAGTGTCGAAGATGATTTCGTTTCGAGTCAACAACTTTTAATAACTCGTAAAGATAGAGTTTTAAACACTTCTGATAGAGTTTTCATTAAAGATGGTGAGAAGTGCTGGTTTATTGAATTGAGTAAAGTTAGAATGCTGGAGTCGGACGGTAATTACGTAAAAGTATATTTCGATAATTTCAGACCTTTGATATTAAGATCATTAAACAGTTTTGAAGAGCGATTAGATCCTGAATTTTTCTTTCGAGCAAACAGAAAATATATCATTAATTTAAAATGGGTTTCCTCAATTGAAAACTGGTTCAATGGTGGATTACAAGTTGAATTAAGAGAAGGTGAAAAGGTTGAAATTTCTAGACGTCAAGCGATTCGATTTAAGGAAATGATGAGCTTATAAGTAGGAGTGAGGGGTGAGGAGTTAGGAGTGAGGAGTGAGGAGTGAGGAGTGGAGAGTGAGGAGTGAGCTGCAAGTTATGTTTTTTTTTTTGAGCAAAGTTTGTTAACCTATGTTTTCTATGTTCTTATGTGGTTAAAAATAGGTCCTGAGTTACAAGTTACAAATTGTTTTTAATGTTGCGTCAATCACTTTTGCCATTTTGGAAATATCTAAAGTTTCCATTGTATCTGAAGTTTCATGGTAGTTTTTATTCCTGTAGAATGCTGTATCTGTTAACATCAAAGCGCTAAAGCCAAAATTCCAATAATTTAAATGGTCAGAAAAATCAATTCCAGGTAAAGCTTTTGGGCCATTGAATTTTTTAATGGGAAGTAGTCTTGTCTTTTTATATTGATTGGTGAATTTTTTAGAGAATTTTCCTTTTCTAAATTTATTCACCAAGGTTATATAATTACCGCGACTACCGTAAAATAATTTCAATAATCCAATAGGGTAGTCCTGTGTTTTCTTTTCATCTTTAAAAAATCCAATCATTCCAAAAACAGCAGTATTTTTATCTATAAGTGATTTTGCATGAATAAAACTCCCCATGTTTTCTGTTCTGAAAAAAGGTGGTTCTTCTAAAGTGTATGCGACTAGATCAATTTGGTAGTTGAGGTTCTTCCCTTTCAATTGCCTTGCGATTTCTAGCAAACCAACGACACCGCTTGCGTTATCATCCGCTCCTTCCTGAGCACCACAAGCATCATAATGGGCTCCAATTATTATTCTACTTTTATTATTTGTTCCAAATGAACAAATAACATTCTTGTAAATTAATCCATTAACAGTGTATTCCTGGAAATAAACAGTATCTGCATATTTTTTAAAATCATTTGAAATATAATTAGCTGTTTTGTTTAATAAATCAACATTCAAGAAATGCCGATATCCTTTTGTTTTGGTTATTTCTGTTAAATGCTTTACAATTAAATTCGTGTCCGTTAATTGCGCTGAATGCTTAAAAATGCATATAAAAAGTAGCAGTATTGAAAAAATAAATCTCACTTAATTTTACGATATCAACTCAATTGATCCTTCATTGATTTTAATCGCACGAGCTTTATATAATTTCCCAATCGCCTGTTTAAATAACTTCTTACTCATTCCAACCTGCTCACGAATACTGTCTGGATCACTTTTGTCTGACAAATAAAGAATTTTCCGTTCTTTTAACAAATTCAAAAGTCCTTCAGCTGCTTCATCAAATCTCTCAAATCCTTCTTTAGTGAATCGGACATCAACTTTTCCGTCTTCTCTAATATTATAGACAAATCCTTTATCATATGATCCTCTGCGAACTAATTTACTTACATCATTTCGATAAATAATTCCTGAGTATTTATCATCAACGATAACTTTTATGCCTAAATCGGTCGTGTCACCAATTAAAATATCTATTTCCTGATTTAAAATTTCCTCATCAGTACATTCTTTCATATAACGATTAACCTTTGTAGAGGCGAAAAGGCGATCTGTAAGCGTATCCAATTGAAGAGTTACGAGGTAATATTTACCATCCTCCATCAACTGATTTTGCTCCTTAAATGGAACCATTAAATCTTTTTCAAGTCCCCAATCTAAAAAAGCACCAAAAGCTGTTACTTCAATTACTTTTAAGAAAGCAAATCCGTCAATTGTTATTAAGGGAGTTTCAGTTGTTGCGACAATTCTATCTTCAGAATCCTTGTATAAAAAGACGTTAATAATATCGCCTTCTTTCATTTCTTCTGTCACATATTTGCCTGGTAGAAGCACATCATTATCTTCTTCATCACCAAGATATGCACCAGGCGCAGTAAAGCGAAGAATTGTTAAATCGTTGTATTGTCCAATTGTCATCTGCTAAAAATAAAGTGCAGACGCCAGTTTTGAGTTAAGCACCATGCACGGTAATTTCTGATCATTCGTAATCAGCGTTTGTGCAAAGGTATCAAATTGTGGTAATAAACTTTCAGAATGATATGCAATAGCGATAAAATCGATTGATTTTTCTTTTGTATATGTCAATATTTTCTTTTGATAAGAACCTCCACTTTTTATCAATTCAACATGACAATCAATGTTTCTATCGTCATATTGATTTTTAACGATTAAAATTCGGTTTTTCATTTGCTGGCTGAGCAATTCATCATTGTGTTTTTCGCCAATAACATGAATTTTAGCCTTAAACATTGATGCAATATCACCAGCAATATTAGTTATTTGAAGACTTTCTTTTGTTAAATCTATAGGAACAACAATGTTTTTTATCTCGTTCAAAGCAGTATCTTTTTGAACAACAAGAAACGGTGTATCTGCACCTGTGATAACCTTCATAGCATTACTGCCAAGTAATCGTTGCATGCCAACAGACCCATGAGTTCCCATTATAACTAATTGAGCACCTTCTGCTTTTGCTATTTTACCTAAGTCTTCGAAAATAGAACCAACTCTGACTAATTTTGTCAGCTCGATTCCATAAGGCTTTTCAAAACGATTAATAACTTCTTCTAATCGAGCAATTGCTTTTTGTCCCTCAGGTTTAGAACTTGCTAAATGAACAACAAGTATTTCAGCTTGAACATTCTTAGCTAGGTGCAGTGCATATCGTATTGCCGAATCACCAACAGGAGTGAAGTCATAAGGAACTATATATAAATTCTTGCTCATAAAAGGTTATTTTTTCAAAAATAGGGAAAAATAATAGTAGTTCGAGATTAATTTAACATGAATGATTAAACAGTGCATCTCATTGATTATTAACTTAAATCTTATGATTTTCTTCTTCTGCGATGTTTGTTTTGACCTAAGGTTGAATTTAAATTACTTGGATCTCTTTTATCATGTTTCGATGCTTTTTTATCCATTTCGTTTTTCTGTGCTATTGGATTTTGTATGTCCTTTTCAGGAGTTACTGCAATGTGCACAGACCCACCATTAGGTGACTTATCATCTGATGGATTGATCCATTTATTTTTAATTTCTTTTTTCTCAACTTTACCATTTCGTTCATTTTGAACATAAACGGAAGTATTTTCTGCATTCCCTTTGTTTACGCCAACCACGTCCTCTTTCAAAATCCATTTATTGCCTTCTAAAACAAAAGCATCATAAGAAAGGTCGGGAACATAAAAGGAATAAAAACCTTTTAAATTAGGTGCCTCTGGAGAAAGATGATCGAAAATTATACGGTCATATTCTTCTTCATATTTCAAAGACATTGTTGTTTTTTTAGAATGCTCATAAAACATTCTTTTGTAAGTCATTTCTTTTGTTTTGAAAATTGGACTACCTAATTTAGGAGCATTCCCTGAAAAGTATAAGACATCAATTAATTTAATTGTACTCATAGAGCTATTTCCATCCCATCCAAGAAGCGTATAAACAATTTTGGAGCCTTTGTCGATCGGGATTATTTTGTAGTATAGCGCGCCATACCAGTTATGCGCTTCTAAGATTCCATCAGGTCGGGGAGGGAGCATAAAAGAATTGTCAATTA
>JBIIWQ010000182.1:0-4976 GCA_044338805.1 Crocinitomicaceae bacterium | reverse complement strand
GATTCTAAATTCCCCTTTAAAACCCTACCTTTGCACCTTTAAAAAATCAATCAATGATCTCAGTAGAAGGGCTAGCAGTAGAATTTAGTGGAACAACTTTATTTAGTGATGTTTCTTTCGTAATCAACGAAACAGACAAAATAGCCCTTATGGGAAAAAATGGAGCTGGAAAATCCACAATGTTAAAAATTCTTGCTGGTGTTAACAAGCCAAATAGAGGAACCGTTAATGCTCCAAAAGGCTCTGTAATTGCTTATTTACCGCAACATTTATTGACAAAAGATGATGCTACGGTTTTTGAAGAAACATCAAAAGCATTTCAAGAAATCTTCATTATGAAGGATGAAATCGAAGCATTGAACAATGAATTAACTACTCGAACAGATTACGAGTCAGATGATTACATGAAAATTATTGAACAAGTTTCTGAGTTAAGTGAACAATTTTATTCGTTAGAAGAAATAAATTACGAGGCTGAGGTTGAAAAAGTATTATTTGGTTTAGGATTTTTACGAGAAGATTTTATACGTTCTACATCTGAATTTAGTGGTGGTTGGAGAATGAGAATTGAATTGGCGAAAATACTTTTACAAAAACCAGATTTAATTCTATTGGATGAGCCTACGAATCACATGGATATTGATTCAATTGAATGGTTAGAAGACTTTTTAGTAAACAATGCAAAAGCAGTTGTAGTTATTTCTCATGATAGAGCATTTGTTGATAATATAACTACTCGAACAATTGAAATTACAACAGGTCGTATTTATGATTACAAAGCAAAATATTCTCATTATTTAGAGTTACGAAAAGAACGACGCGAGCAGCAACAAAAACAATTCGACGATCAACAAAAATATATTTCAGATACGCAAGATTTCATTGATCGTTTTAAAGGAACTTATTCTAAAACGAACCAAGTTCAGTCACGCGTAAAAATGCTTGAAAAGCTTGATATTGTAGAAGTCGATGAGATTGATTCTTCTGCTTTAAAACTAAGATTTGCACCAGCAATTCGTTCTGGCAATTACCCTGTTGTTGTCAATGAATTAACGAAACAATATGGCAATCATACTGTTTTTGAAAAAGCATCATTAACAATTGAAAGAGGCGAAAAAGTAGCGTTCGTTGGAAAGAACGGTGAAGGAAAATCAACAATGATTAAAGCAATCATGAAGGAAATAGAATTTTCTGGAACGCTGGAAATTGGTCATAAAGTTCAAATTGGATATTTTGCTCAAAATCAAGCAGCTTTATTGGATGAGACGCTTAGTGTTTTTGATACGATTGATGAAATTGCCGTTGGTGATATTCGTACAAAAATCAGGGATATTCTTGGTGCTTTTATGTTTGGTGGAGATAGTAGTGCTAAAAAAGTAAAAGTGCTATCTGGAGGAGAAAGAACCCGTCTGGCAATGATAAAATTATTGCTAGAACCAGTGAATGTTTTGATTCTCGATGAGCCTACCAATCACTTAGATATGAAAACCAAAGATATCATCAAGGATGCTTTACGCAATTTTGATGGGACTTTGATTCTGGTTTCTCACGACAGAGATTTCCTAGATGGATTGGCTACAAAAGTTTTTGAATTTGGAAACAAACGAGTAAAAGAACATTTTGAAGATGTTAAAGGATTTCTAGCAAAAAAGAAAATGGAAAGTTTGGCAGAGATTGAGAAAAGGTGATTTTATTTTCAATTGAGAATAAATAGACAGAACATAGAACACATAGCTTGACTAACTAGCAACTAGTAATTCGTGTCTAATCTCCTCCCCTTCCACACTGGTTTATACACATACATCGCACATAAAATTACCAAGGAATAAATCGGGAATAAAAGTTCGTAAATTGGAATAAATAACCACGATTTCATTCTTTTAATTCTGTTGAAATAAGGCAAGAAAATCAACATATCAACACTCGTTTTCAAGATAAAGAACACCATAAACATTTTCCATTGCCCATTTAATGCAAGAATAGATGCAATCAAAACGAAACAAAATGTTAAAACAACCTGAATAATTGCAAGCGAAGTGCTTACATAATCTTTTACATCTCCAGTTTTGGCAATCCATCTTAATCGTTGATGGAAAAATTCTTTTAAACTCTGTGGTGTCTCTGTTTCAATTGAAAAATCTGTTTCAGTTATTAATCGAATGGCTGCATTATTATATCTAAAATCTCTTAAAAGATATATATCATCACCACTCGGCATGTGTGAATGACTTTCAAAATTGTCAAACTTTTCAAAAGCTTCTCTTTTGTATAACAAATTAGCTCCACTTGCCATTATCGGTCTTTTCAATCCTGCTATTCCACAATTTGCAGCATTCACTAAAATCAAATCTACTTCATACAGATGTTCATGGAATTTTTTAGCTTTTAAAATTGCTGGTAGAATATATAAATCTGCTTCCAAAAGGTTCTTGAGTTTGGAGAAATAGTTTGGATTAAATTCAATATCGGCATCAAAGCTCAATATATATTCAGAACTTGATTGTTCAATTGCAAATCGAATCGCATGTTTCTTCCCTTCTTGTCCTTCAGGTAATTCAATAATTCGATGTGGGATTCCGATTAGTTTTTCAGAAATTAAAGCGACACTTTTATCCGAAGAATGATCATTTACAAAAAGGAATTCTTTTGGTAATTCATTGGATGGCAGAATGCTATTTAATAAACATTCTATTCTTTTTTCCTCATTTCGAAATGGAACAATAACAACTATCTCATTTAAATGGATTGAATTTAAGTTTGTTCTTATTGAAGAAAACGTTAGTTCTTTTTTCGTTTGAATAAAAAATCCAAGAAAGACAAGTGTTCCCAAGAGAAGAAAATAAACAGAAAAGAAGATTATTTCAAATGTCAACATAACTCACTGTTTTTCTTTGCAAATAAATAAACCTACAATTGTTGGGATTAATAAATTGAATGTCCAAATTAGAAAAGAGCAAATCAAAACGGTCAATTCTCCCATACCGGCTAAAGCTAGAACCCAAATTGCAATTGATTCTCGAATAGCTAGTTTTCCCAATATTAAAGATGGTGCAATTGTAACCCACAAGTATACTTGCCAAATCCAAAATACATTTTCCAATGATAGATTCTCCCCAAATGCATGAAGTATAAAAGAAAATTGTATGGTAAAAATTCCATGACGCAAAAAACTCAAAAGAAGAATTTTCCAACGATAAATTCTTCTTCGTTTAATATTTCGAATCAACTCATGAATTCGAGCTTTGCGTTTTAGAAATTTAAATATCCATTCAAAATTGAAATAAAGTATAGTAACAACGATTCCTATTCCAACTAGTAAAAAATTGATTTGTTCAATATCAATATCAATGGGAACTTTTTCTAAAATAATAATGCCAATAACACCAAAGACAATACTTGCAATAAATTGGGCATAATTTGAAACCAAGGTTAAAATAATTAATGGAATTCTATTTCTTCTTTCGAAATAATAAATGCGACCAATAAAATTTCCTAGCATATTGGGAGTTAACATTCCTGTGATTATTCCAGCAAAAAACGAATTTAATTTTACCCTTTGCGTTGCACGAACATCAACAACATCTATTGTAACAACCCACTTCAACCATTCTAATAACCAATTGATTGGAACCAAAAACAACGTAAACATCAGGAATAACGGATGAACTAATTCAATTTTTTCTTTAGCCCAATCTATCTTGATTAATTGGAAATAAAAAAACACTGCGAAAACCGCAAGCAGAATCATTTTAAGAAAAATGAAAATTATCTTTTGTTTTTTTATAGCTTTAACCAACGAACAAAAATTGAATGGTTGAAGATAAGATAATTCTTGGAATTGATCCCGGAACAACAGTTTTAGGATATGGATTAATTCATGTCAAACAAAATAAATTATCATTGGTTAATTTCGGCATCATTCAATTGAGCAAACTTCCAACACACCCTGATAAATTAAAACGGATCTTTGATAGATTGGACGGATTGATCCGTGAATTCAAACCAGATGAAATGGCGATCGAAGCTCCTTTTTTTGGAAAGAATGTTCAATCCATGCTTAAGCTAGGACGTGCCCAAGGTGTTGCTATTGCAGCAAGTTTAAATCACAATGTTCCATTTGAAGAATATTCTCCAAGAAGAATAAAACAAGCGATAACGGGAAATGGGAATGCGTCAAAAGAACAAGTTGCAGCGATGTTACAAACGCTTCTAAACTTTGATGAAATGCCAAAATATTTAGATGCAACCGATGGATTAGCAGTTGCTGTTTGTCATCATTTTTCAAATGGAATTGGAGAACACAATAAATCAAAATCAGGCAATTGGGAATCTTTTCTTAAAACAAATCCTGATAGAAAATTGCGTTAATCTTATTCATCGTGGCAAAAATAGTTAGACATAAAAATCATTGGCCAATTTTAACACTTTCTGGAATATTTGTCTATATCATTTTATATTTCATTGCATCACGTTATTATCCAGGCGGGTCAAATTTCGATAAATCACAAGTTGGATTTCACTGGTTAACAAATTATTGGTGTGAATTATTAGGCGAATATTCAAAAAATGGATATATCAATAAGGCACGACCTATAGCTTTTGTGGGGATGATCTTTTTATCAACTTCAATAAGTATTTTTTGGATCCAACTCCCAAATTCATTAGCCCTAAATAATATATCTAATAGAATTATTCAAACTTTCGGCGTATTATCAATGATATTCTTCTCACTGATTTTTACTGATTTTCATGATCTATTTATAGGATTGGCAGTGTTTTTTGGAGCAATCGCATTTATTTTAACAATATATAGTTTTTATCAAAAGGGATATTCCAAGATGTTTCTTTTTGGAATTATTTGTTTAATTTTAGTAGCATTTAATAATATAATGTACCTTTTTGATTTTCAACTAAACCATTTGCCAATTCTCCAAAAAATTACTTTTATCAGTATTTTCATTTGGATTACAACAATA
>JBIIWQ010000181.1:0-4980 GCA_044338805.1 Crocinitomicaceae bacterium | reverse complement strand
TCAACAAAAACAATGACCCAATAGTAATAAATTCAAATCAAAACAGTTTTGAAAAAACGTTAACTCAAAAAACAAATTCGGGAAAAATAATTAATATAATACTTTATGGAAATAAAATTTCTGTAGATTCAGATTCATACGTTTGCTTAGTTATTGATAAAACAGAAGAAATTTTATTTGAAAAACAAAAAAATAAAATAATATCTGAAGCACAAGAGCATGAAAAAAAGAAAATTTCTAGAGAATTACACGATGGTATTTCACAAAATTTAATCATTTTAAATCTTTGGTTTTCCATGCTTAAAATTGCACCAGAAGATAATGCATTAAAAAAGCAATTCTCTGAAATGCTTCATTTATTAATATCTGAATTAAGAGCAATAACATACTCATTGCAGCCTCCTTCTATTGAAAATGGACTTTTAAGTGCTCTTAAAAACATGAATTCAAGAGCCAATTTGCTTGAAAAAGTTAATTTAGAATTAGAAATTCAAGAAGAAATATCTGAAAGTGATTTCGAAAACATTGACATTACAAATATTTACCGAATTGTTCAGGAATTTGTTTCTAACTCAATTAAACATGCACAATCAAAGCAAATTAAAGTTATAATCACCAAAAATGAAAAAGGAATTCAAATTGATGCCATGGATGATGGTATTGGTTTTAACACTGAAAATGTTATAAAGGGATTAGGAATTCAAAATATAGAAACACGAATTGCTTTGAGTAAATTGACAGGTTCTATTACAAGTAAAATAGGCAAAGGGACACGTTTAAATTTATTAATTGAATAGTTTCAATTTTGATGAAAAAGTTTTGCATAACTTCACGTAATTAAAAACGACCCTACTAAATGACTGATAAACATAATGCTATATTAATTTCACTAATCGATTTATGTAAATCCTTATATCCAGATAATATCATCACAAATCTAAACGGTGATATTATTTTTTTAGGAGAAAGTTATTCGGATGCATCAATCAATAAAAAGACAGCTCATTTTACAGATTACTTCTTCAGTAAACAAACGAATAACAATTTTAATTTTCAAGAATTCATTTCATCAAATGACATTCATTTTTCGACAAAAAACGCACAAAAAAACAGACATTTCACTTCAAAAATTAAAATTTATTCTCAAGAGGAATTCATTTATTTTCATGCTACCGAAAAACAGATTGAATCAAACAATCTTTCTGAATTTTACAAATCCATTTTAGATAATCTTCCAGCAGATATTGCTATTTTCGATTCAGAGCATCGGTATTTGTATATCAATCCACATGGTGTAAAAAATAAAGAGATTCGAGAATTTTTAATAGGGAAAACTGACTTCGATTATTGCACATTAAGGAATATTGATACCACGCTTGCAGAAAATCGAAGAAAAATATTCAACGAGGTAATCTCTAATAAAAAACCGCTTGAATGGGAAGATCATTTAAAACAACCTGACGGAACAAGCAAGACTGTTTACAGACGTTTTTTTCCAATTTATAATAACTCAAATGAATTTCAATTTGTAATTGGATACGGCTTCGAAACTTCACTTTTAGAGCGTGTTGAAGAATTAATCAATTCAAATGAACGAAAGTATCTAAAACTGTTCAATTCTGTTCAAATTGGTGCTTTTGTGGTTGACAAGGATGCCAACTTACTCGAAGCAAATAATGCTTTTGCTACAATATTTGGGTTTAAAAACTCAGATGAACTGATCAACCTTTATTCGAAAGATTTAATCAATTCAATTGATCAAAAAAATGAATTTTTACACTTTACGAAAGAAAGAGGTACTATACAAAATGAGCTTGTTAAAACAAGAGATATATTTGACAATACGATTTATATTCAAGTAAATGCTAAATATGAAATTGTAAATGGCGTTGAAATTATTTCTGGCTCTATCATTGATGTTACTGAATTAAAACAATCTGAGAAAAATTTGCGGATCTCAAATGAAAAATTACAACTTTCAGAACTTTTCTTAAATAATAGTACAGATGCTATTCAGGTATTTGATGAGCAAGGAAAATTTGTATTAATTAATGAGGCAGGAGCAAAAATATTAGGTATAAAGAAAGAAGATGCAATAAACTATACAATTTACGATATTGAACCTATTTTTACATCAACGCAAATGTGGGATGACCATGTTGCAAATATTAAAAAACAAGGGATTGTATTTGCGGAAGGGACCAATAAAAACCTTATTACCGAGGAATTTACTCCAATCGATATACGAGTTTCGTATTTAGAAAATAAAGGGGCGATTTTCATAATAGCATCAGGTCGAGACATTTCTGAAAAGAAAAAAACAGAACTTCTTCTATCTGAAAAGGAGAAAAACTTGAACTCTTTAAAAGAAATAATTGATTTAAGCTCAATTGTAACATACACAGATAAATTAGGTGTAATTACTCAAGCGAATAATAATTTTTACAAAATTTCGGGCTATAATGAAAAAGAAGTAATTGGCGAAACACATAAAATTATTAATTCGGGTTATCATTCTGCAGATTTTTGGGGAAATTTTTGGAACCAAATTAAACACAATCAAATTTGGCGAGGTTCAATAAAAAACAAAAACAAACAGGGCGATTTTTATTGGGTTGACACGATTATTTATCCTTTTTTGGATGAACATGATGAAATTAAAGGCTATATTTCAATAAGGCATGATATCACAGAAGCAAAAGAAGCTGAAATTAATATTGCAAAGCAATTAGAACTGCAAAATTTATTGTTGAAGATTTCTACAGCTTTTATTAATTTGCCATTAAATGAGTTAGAGACAGGAATAGAATCTGCTTTACAAAAGATTGGTCAATTTGTACGTACAGATCGAGCTTATATTTTTGCCTATCATCATGATTTAAAGATAGCAACCAACACCTTTGAATGGTGCGCAATGAATATTGAACCTCAAATTTCTAAATTAAAAAATATTCCATTTGACCACATGACTTTTTGGATTGAAAAACATTTCAAAGGAGAAAAAATTAATATACCGAATGTTTCCCTATTAGAAGAAGGTATTGTAAAGTCATTGTTAGAAGTGCAAGAAATTAAAAGTATTATTACGATACCGTTAATGCAGCATAAAAAATGTATCGGTTTTGTCGGATTTGATTCAGTATCAGAAACTCATTTCTTTAAAGAAGACGAAAAAATTATTTTACAATTATTTTCTGAATTGATAGTTAATGTCAATATGCGGATTGCAAAAAATGAAGAATTAACGCATACGTATGAAGAAATAATAGAGTTAAATAAATCACTTGAGGAAAGAATTTCATTTGAAACGAAAAAGAATACTGAGCTTTCAAGTAATTTAATGAAACAAGAAAATCTAACGACAATTGGAGAAATTGCAGCAGGTATCGCACATGATTTAAATACACCTTTAGGTGCTGTAATTGTTGGAGCAGAAAGTCTTGAATATTTGATTGGTGAATTATTAAAGGATGTAATTTGGAAAAGTTCAAAAGAACAAATCGAATTTGCTTGTAACCATGCGACTGAAATTGACAAAACACTACCATTACATGGTCTTCAAGGGCACACGCAAGGTTTGAAAATTAAAGAAATGTTAGATGAGCAATACCCAAACAAAGATTTTAATAAAAAAGTTATTGCTAATCAATTAATGAAATCTGGAATTCTAGTTTCTGATGTAGAAAAGATTGATTATGTTATGCAATCAGTTCAACCAGAAGATTTTGTCAACCTTATTTACCATCTTAATACAATTAGAAACTTTTTAGATACTATTAAAATATCCGGAAACAAGGCTTCAAATGTTGTGAAAAACTTACGAAATTTCATGAAATATGATAATGCACTAGAGAAGGAGCCTATAAATATTTATGAAAATATTACTACTGTATTAAATGTGTTTAATTTCCAAATTAAGCACAATTTAGAATTATCAATGAACGTTGATAATAAATTAAATATTTTAGGATATGATATTAAACTATATCAACTATGGTCAAATTTGATAAAAAATGCTATTGATGCCTGTCCAAAAGGTGGGGAATTATCCATTTATAGTGTTGAGACACCAACACATATTCAAATTAATATAGAAAATACAGGAGAAACAATTCCCAAAGAAATCATGACTCAAATGTTTACCAAATTCTTCACGACTAAAGGAAAAGCTCATGGCACTGGTCTCGGATTAACAATTGTAAAAAATGTAATTGATGAACATTTCGCAACTATTCAGGTTTCATCAGAAGACAATTTGACTCGGTTTACGATTGAATTCCCAAAATGATAAAACAACTTTTAGATTATCTTAAAAATTGAGAATTACATTTGAATAATTTGAATAATTTGAATAATTTGAATAATTTGAATAATTTACTTAAATTGCTTAACTTTGTACCCAACTAGAAAAGCCATTATGATCGAAGATTCATTAAAATATGTTATTATTTGTATTGATGATGATCCACTCATTTTAAAATTGTTGTCTTTTCAATTAAATAAGGTAATTGAGCATGACACTACTATTGTTGAATGCTTTCTAGATCCCTCAGAAGTTGTTGATAATATTGATTCTTTAATTTCAAATGAACTGGAAGTCCTTTTATTGCTTGTAGATTATCAAATGCCAAATATTAATGGTGGCGAACTCATTAGGAATATCAAACTAAAATACCCGCAATTGAAATGTATTATGCTGTCTGGTCAAGCAAATAATATTATTGTTAATGAACTAACAAGTGACCATTTAATTGAGAAATTTATTTCAAAACCTTGGGAAGAAGAAAAATTAATTTCTGAGGTTAAGAGAATAATGAGCAAATAAAAATTAGCATATTTCAGTATCCTGACTTTTCATTTATTTAAAATCACTCCTTTTTCTTAATACATTATAATCTGTATAACCTAAAAATTCAGCACACGAGCTATTTTCATTGATTAAAGTAACTAATTGATAGTAATTCAAAAAATTAATGAACT
>JBIIWQ010000180.1:0-4997 GCA_044338805.1 Crocinitomicaceae bacterium | reverse complement strand
TGTAACGACTTTAGCCATGTCTTCTTGTAATTGTTTGATATCATAATTTGCAACACCATACATAGCAACAGTATGAATCACTCCAGCGGCAGTAAATTGAAAAACTTCTTGATTCCCTATTTCGATTGGACAATCAACTAATTGGTCATAATTTTCAAATTCAAATAATTCAGAACCATCGCTGGCAACAGATTCTCCTTTACGTGGCAATGAGGTTGAAATTATTTTGAAATCAGCGTAAGGAAAAATCTCTAAACTTCCTTTATGTTGTTGATGATTATTAACATACATGAAAATTCCAGAACCGCTAACATATCCATGTGTCAAATCCAAGAAACTTGTTCTAACAGACAATTCAAAGGAATAAACTTCATATCTAACAATTACTTTTTTAGATTTTCCTTTAGCGATTGTCCAGGTATTTTTCGATATTTTATTTACAGTAAGTGCTTTTCCTGCTTCATCAAATGCTTTTACTAAATCAACATTTTTCGCAAATTCTCTTACTAAATAGGATCCTGGAGCCCAAACCGGCATTTTAATTTCCAATTCCTTTTCAGAGAAATTCGACAATTCCATTTCAACTTGAAAGTAATGATTTTGAGGTTTAACCATTCGTAAAGTGTATCTAATTTCCTGAGAAAAGAAGTTAAATGAAATGAAAAAAATGATGGAAATAAGAAGTAGCCTTTTCATATTATTATTTATTGTACACAAAGATAAGATTTGTAACTTTAGAATTATCTTTACTGAACGAAAAACAATTAACATGAAATACAATATTCTAACAATTCTAAGCATCTTCATCATTAGCTCATGTTCAACAGATTCAACTTCGAAATCTAGTAATGGAGATAGTAGCTCCGATTTAAACGCTCAAATAGAACAATTGAAAAAGGAAAATGCATTAAAGGATTCTATGATAAATGAATCATTGGCATTTTATAATGAGATTGAATCAAATCTAAGATCGATTGAATCTAAGAAAAATGAGATTAGAATTGTTTCAGAAAATCCTGAAATTACACCCGAAGATAAAGAATGGATTTTAGAACAAATACGTCATATCAATTTTTTACGTGAAGAAAATGCAAAAAAGGTAACATTATTAAACAAACAATTGAACAAGAGCGGCTTACGCATCAAGGAATTAGAAAATATGATTCAAGATTTGCTGCAAAATATCCAAGCAAAAGATTCACAAATAAACGATTTACAGGCAGAACTAGGTTCTTTAGATAGAGCCTATTCAAGATTATTTGATGTATACCAAGAAAAATCAGAATTGGTTTCTGAATTAACGGAAGAATTACATACTGTTTACTATTCATACGGAACAGAAAAGGAATTAGCCAAAAACCAGGTTATTGAGCGAAAAAATGGTTTTATAGGAATAGGAAGGAAAATCAAATTAGTTGATAAATTCAACGAGAAATATTTTGCTAAAATTGATTTGACGGAAGATAAAGAAATATTTGTTGAAGGTTCTAATTTGAAGTTCATTACAGACCACCCTTCTAGCTCTTATTCGCTTGTTCCAGTTGGGAAAAATACAAAAATTAAAATTTCTAATCCACATGAGTTTTGGAAAATTTCTAGGTATTTGGTGGTGCTGGTTGATTAAGTGTTAGTGAGGAGTGATCGCCGAGGTGGAGTTTAGAACTGATAGTTAGTAGCGAGAAAAGTTCATTGTTCCGCAACGAAATGGCAAATAACTATCTAAGGGCTATTTTAGATACATTAAAATCGACTTTTTCATCAAATCCTGGTAATGCCCCATTGTCGCTATATTGCCAATGGATGATGCGACTATCATCAATACATTCTGGTTTTCTGCTGTAGGCTGCAATCCAAAATTTATAATCTTTAAAATCATTAATAAATTTTGTTTCAAAAAAGTTTAATGATGTATAAATAATTGGACGCATTCCTGTTTTGTCTTCCACGACTGTCAACCAAATTTTCATTTTTGCAATAAGGTCTTCATCTGAGAAACCTTCAGATTCAACATCCAAGACAGGTGGTAAATCCATATCACTTTTTTTCCAATGGTCTAAAAAATGTGCAGCTTGAGGTCGTGGTTCTGTTTGTGGTGAGAAAAAATGATATGCACCATTGGGAATGTTTAATGCTATAAGCTCTGCCCTATTCTTTTCCCATTGTGTATCCAGATTATCTGAGCCTTCAGTTGCTTTGCAATAAACGAAATGGATGATTGTATCATATCGTTCTTTCACAAATAATTTCTCCCAATCTATTTTTCCTTGGTGATGAGAAACGTCTATTCCGAATGCTGGAAATCCTTCAGGAATTGATTTAACTACGTCGTCCTTCTTGACAATTTTAACATCCTTCGAATAATACAAATAGGCTAAAGCAAACAAAACAATTAACAAAGCGCTTATTACAATTGCCTTGGAGGAAGAATTCGATTTTTTCTTCGGTCTTTTCTTAATTTTTATTTTTTGCTTTTTAGCCACATCTTAAATTATTAAAAAAATCTATTTAAATAAGTTTTTTTTAGGCGATAGAAATTTTAAATATCAGAGCACACGTTGGTCTGTGAGGATTTTAAAATTGAATATTAACGACAAAAAAGCTATTTAAAAGATTTTTTACACAAAAAAGGCTTCAGTCAAATGACTGAAGCCTCCATCGAAAAATTCGAATATCTTAATTTGTAAATCTTCTTTTTTCTTTGATACGAGCTGCTTTTCCAGTCAATCCTCTGAAGTAGAAAATACGAGCACGACGAACAGCACCTTTCTTGTTCACTACAATTTGATCAACAAATGGTGATGCAATTGGGAAAATACGCTCAACACCAACACTTCCTGACATTTTACGAACTGTAAATGTTTCAGTCACACCAGAACCACGTCTTTGTAATACAACACCTTGGTATTGTTGAACACGTTCTTTAGCACCTTCCTTAATTTTGTAAGAAACTGTAATTGTATCACCTGCACCGAATTTTGGGAAATTTTTAATTTCTACTAATTCGTTTTCAATTTGTTTTAATAAATCCATGACTCTTATATTGACTCTTATTTTCTATATTCTTCCGCTTAAAACGGGGTGCAATATTACGAATTATTTCTAAAACAATCGTTTTTTTCGCGATAAATTTTACTTTTTTCTAAATCATTCATAAAAATCGCACGAAATACACTTTCTATCTAACAAAATTAATAGTTTTACTTATCGAAATTATAGCATGAAGTTAAAAAAGAAGGGAAAATTAATTATCGGACGAAGAGACATCGCGAATCTACCAGAATTCGGATTAAATCATGTTGCCGTAAAAGTGGATTCAGGAGCATATACGTCAAGTATTCACGTCACACATTGTAAAGAAGTGATGACCGAAAACGGACCACGTCTTGAAGTTATTTTCTTAGATGCAAACCATCCTTCGTTTGATAATGAAAAGCATTATTTCGAAAAATTCAGAATGAAGAAAGTAAAAAGTTCAACTGGACAAGAACAAATGCGTTATTTTATTAAATGTACTATTGAAATTTTAGGAATACACTTCATCACTGAATTTTCACTTACAGAAAGAAAAGGAATGCGTTTTCCAATATTATTAGGTAGAAAATTATTGAATAACCGATTTCTTATCGACACCACGCTCGTTAACGGAATTAATCCAAATTTAAAAAAGAAATGAAAATTGCCATTTTATCGCGTAATGCGAACCTATACTCTACAAAAAGATTGATCGAAGCTGCAACACTTCGTGGACATGAAGCACATGTGATTGATCATTTAAAATGTAACATTGAATTAGAACAAAAAGGTCCAGCTATTTATTATGGTGGAGATTATTTAAGTGGATTTGATGCCGTGATTCCAAGAATTGGAGCCTCTGTCACCTTTTATGGAACTGCTGTAGTGCGACAATTTGAAATGATGAACGTCTTTGCAGCCGTCAGTTCTAAAGGAATTGTTCACTCACGTGATAAATTGCGTTGCTTACAAGTTTTATCCAAAGAAGGAATTGGTTTACCAAAAACGGTTTTTACGAATTATTCTAAAGACGTTGAACACGTAGTTGAATCTGCCGGTGGTGCACCTGTTGTTCTAAAATTACTAGAAGGTACCCAAGGAGTTGGGGTTGTATTGGCTGAAAATCAAAATGCTGCTCAATCCGTTTTGGAAGCATTTAATGGCTTACGTGCTCGAGTGATCGTTCAAGAGTTTGTAAAAGAAGCAAAAGGAGCTGACATAAGAGCTTTCGTTGTTGATGGTGAAGTTGTTGGTGCAATGAAACGTCAAGGAAAACCGGGTGAATTTAGATCCAATTTACACAGAGGCGGAAGTTCTAGGATCATTGAATTGACGGTTGAAGAAAAATACACAGCTATATTAGCAGCAAAAGCTGTTGGTTTGGGGATTGCTGGTGTAGATATGTTACAATCTGAAAGAGGTCCATTGGTTTTGGAAGTAAATTCCTCTCCTGGATTAGAAGGAATCGAAAAAACAACGCAAGAAGATATTGCAGGAAAAATCATTGAATATATAGAAAAAAACGTTCACAGATAATTAAAACCGTTGCAACCATTACTCTTTGATGCTTCAAAAATTTAACATCCTCAATTACAACAGTAAGTTCTGGTATTAAACTTTTCTTGCGCCTCAATTAATGAATTGCAACAGTCTTAATAATACGAATTTAAAGTTGGTAAATTCAAAGTAAAATTGGTATATGATGAATCAGAAACACAAGAAGATTGTAATACTTGGTAAAGAAATACTCCCTGGAAAAGGCGCCCAATTGAATCTCGATGTAGCGATGTTGCATACGCGAACACCAATCTTAGTTCCTGTTATTGTCGAACGAGCAAAAGTGGATGGTCCAACCGTTTTATTAATGGCTGGATTACACGGCGACGAAATCAATGGTGTTGAAATTATCAGAAAAGTGATTCGTAAAGGTTTCAATAAACCAGCTGTTGGAACTATCATCTGTTTACCTGTGTTCAATATTTTTG
>JBIIWQ010000178.1:0-5020 GCA_044338805.1 Crocinitomicaceae bacterium | reverse complement strand
AAATTGAAGAATCGTATGTGAAATTGTTTCAGAAATTGCTTCCAAATAGCGTTACACGATTAACCAATTCTCCCTACATTCATACTTCACCTTTAAGTAATTGGGGGAAAGATGAATATTTCAACCATGGAACGCAGCATTACTGGGGCGTTTGGCATGGAAAAGATCCTATGAGTGATTTCGCAAAAAAGATTGGACGGTTCAATGCAGAATACGGATTTCAAAGTTTCCCTGAATTTTCAACACTTTCCACTTTCTCTGAAAAGGTAGATTGGGATTTGAAATCGGATGTTATGAAGCACCACCAGAAAAGTTATGTTGGTAATGGAATGATATTAAAACATGCAGAAATCTTGTATGGTTCACCAGAAAATTTCGAAGAATTTGTTTATTTCTCGCAATTGACACAAGCAACAGCTGTGAGTATGGCCGTTACAGGACACCGATTGGATGCGCCTCGTTGTATGGGAACTTTATACTGGCAAACAAATGACTGTTGGCCAGCGCCATCTTGGTCGAGTATCGATTATTACGGCAATTGGAAAGCATTGCAATACCGCGTTAAAGAAGATTATGAAGGAATTGCAGTTCTCGGAAAGCTGCTCGATAAAGGACAAATGGACTATTACTTGGTTTCAGATCAAGTTGATACATTTCAATGTGAATTGAAGTACACCGTTTTTGATTTAGAAGGAAATGCGCTTTTCCACAATGTAGATACGTTTTTGGTTCAAGGTAATCAATCTATTAAGATCTGTGATGCCTGTTTGAAGGCCGATTTAGTCAATGAAAATTATGTGGTCAAATTTGAATGGAAGAATGCCCGAGAAGATTACAAAACAAG
Source organism: Crocinitomicaceae bacterium (assembly GCA_044338805.1). Lineage (GTDB taxonomy): Bacteria > Bacteroidota > Bacteroidia > Flavobacteriales_D > Crocinitomicaceae > M0103. The sequence goes on along the minus strand of JBIIWQ010000178.1, from coordinate 4,176 downwards.
GACTTTCTCCCAAATTAACACGAAATATGCAAAAGCGGATTCTTGTGGGATTTCGATTAAAATAAAAGAAATGCGAAAGGCCACCCCTCGACAAGCTTCGACAAGCTCAGAGGAGTTAGCTCGGGGATCGGCTGTTATCGTTGTGAAAACTGAAAAATATCTGAAAAATTTCTGGCTGTATTCAAATGTTTTAGGAGTTAAATTCAATAAGAATTTCGTTGATTTACTTCCAGGAACACATGAATTTGAAATAGAATTTGAAACGATTCCGAAGGTGAAAGACTTTGGATTTAAGTGGATGTGAGGAAAATAGACTTCAAAAATAGCCGATTAAACGAAAACCACTATTATGAGCACTGGAGAAATACTTATTTATCAAAACCAAGAAGGGAAAATAAATATTGATGTTCGTTTGTCAGAAGATACTGTTTGGCTCACACAGGATCAAATGGCAATGTTGTTTGGTAAAGCGAAATCCACAATAAATGAACACATCTTAAATATATATACTGAAAATGAGTTAGTTGAAGAGATGAGTGTTAGAAAAATCGGAATTTCCGATTTTTCTACTAAACCAACTAATCATTACAATCTTGATGTAATAATATCCGTAGGTTATCGAGTGAAATCGCAACAAGGAACTCAATTTAGAATTTGGGCAACTCAGCGACTAAAAGAATACATTATCAAAGGATTTGCATTGAATGATGACCGGTTCAAATCAGGAAACAGTATGAATTATTTTAGCGAATTGCAAAATCGCATTCGCGAAATTCGGTTATCCGAAAAGTTCTTTTACCAAAAAATCAAAGACATATATACCACAAGTATTGACTATAATTCAAAAGATGAAAAAACGATTACTTTTTTTAAAATAGTACAAAATAAATTACTTTGGGCAATTTCTCAAAATACAGCAGCTGAATTAATTTTTAGGAGAATTGATGCGAATTTACCATTATTAGGGATGTTGTCCTCTGAAAAAAAAGAAGGTAAAGGAATAACAAAACAGGAAATAAGCATTGCTAAAAATTACCTTAACGAAGAGGAATTGAAGCTTTTAGGATTGTTAGTTGAACAATATTTGGCTTTTGCTGAAACAATGGCTCAGCAACAAGTCCCAATGTATATGAATGATTGGATTTCTAAATTAGATGGAATTCTGCAGCTTAATGGAAGAGAATTATTAACTCATGCTGGTATTATTTCTCACGAAATGGCAGTGAATAAATCTGAAGTGGAATTTAAAAAATTTAAAACTGCACAATCTGAAGTTCAAAAAGAACTAAGTTTGAAAGAAATCGAAGAAGATATTAAAAGATTAAAAAAATGAAACGGTTCCTAAAGTGAAAGATTTTGGGTTTAAGTGGATGTGAGATGAATGATTCATCAATTTACTGTTGAATTTTTCACCAACTGATATCGAATAAAAACGTTAAGTAAGAACAACTAATATCATCATATGAAATTAAAGATTTTTTTTCCAACATTCTTTTTCCTCTTTTTAGCTCAAGCTTTTAGTGCTCAAATACCTGATTATTTAGCTAATGGTTCAAAATGGAGAATTAATTCACTGTCTGCTTGGGGCGAATGTTGGACACAGAGCAAATATGTAGTGGAAATTACAGGAGATACGACAATAGGTTCTTATACGTATAAAAAAATGATTCATCACGGATTAAATTCGTTTATGGCTCCATTTCCTAACCCAAACATCAATTGTAACCCAGCTGTTTCCTTTTCAAGTCCATACGCTTTTATAAGACAAGACAATTTGAAGTTGTATATGCGAGAAATTTATGAGCAAAATGACACCCTTTTATATGATTTTGATCTTCAAATTGGGGATACTTTACCTATGTCTTTTAATAATTCAGCTAATAACATAACTGTATCAAGTATCAGTGCCTTACAAGTAGGGACGGAGACTAGAAAAGTTTTTCATTTAAATCAGGGGGCTCCTTTACAAAATGATTCATTAATTGAAGGAATTGGGCATGTTGGCGGATTGATTGGTCCGTTTAATCCATTTGAGTATTCAGAAGAACTTGTGTGTTTTGCATTAAACACTACGATATACTATCAAAATATGGGTTTAACTTGTGATCTGAATGTTGGTGTTGTTGAAATCGCTCCCAAATTTGAAATCGCTATTTTCCCAAATCCAACAATGGGAAATTTGACAATCCAAACAGAGCATTCATCTGAAATCAAATCAATAGAAGCAATTAACCTATTGGGAAATGAAGTTATACTTGATTTTAGTATTCAGGGGGAAAAAGAGGTTGATGTGAAATTACACGAATTAAACAATGGCTTTTATACTATCCGAGTTATGAATACGCTTGATCAAATTTTTATGTATAAAGTTATTAAGGAATAAATTTAGACCTATGAAATTGTTCTTTTTTTAGTAAGTTCTTTTCTACGGTTCAACAATCACCTTTCTTGTTACGCTTTCATTTAAAGTCGTCACTGTGATAAAATAAATTCCACCATTAACCAAACCTTTTATCCGTTGGTTCAATTTGTTTTCCCCAATTTCAGGATTTTTAAGTGTGGTTTCTTCCATTACATTTCCAATTTCATCCGCAATTTTAATTGTAACAGGAGTTGTTTGAGCTAAATTAAATTGAAGTGTGAATTTCCCTTTATTTGGATTGGGATAAATGACCAGATTCAAATTACTTGTACTTTGCACATTTAATTCATCTGTTTCATTTACATTGTTTTGAATAATATACACTTTAAAAATCGTACTACTTGCCGTACTTTCCGTTCCCGTATTGGTGAAAAAGATATTTGCCGCAGTGCTGCTAATTCCACCATAAATATATCCAACAAGTGTCGTGTCATTCACGAAATCATCGAAATTAAACACTTCATTCGTGTAATTCGGAATATTTTCTAAAGGAATAAATTCTGATCCAGCACCAAGTAATGCAGGCATTTCAATCGGCAATTTGTATTCAGTCATTGTGCCATCTGAAGTTCTCGTAACGCGTGATATTGTTTTTACAAATGGAACATTATTGTCTTGAACAAGAATTCCTGAACTATCATAAAATTGAGCAATTCCGCCAAAGAAAAGTGTATGCATCTCATTTTCTGATTGGCTATATAATGGAATATGCGCACAATGATAATGATTGTAGTATTGAGAAAAAGTATTGTTGACGGCATGACCAATACTATCAATCGTGACACAATTTAAATAAGGAAGATCAACGTTCGTTTGAAAAACTCCTGAAAATGCCGTAATTCCTTCTTCACCATTTGGTAAAATTTGAGGGACGACATTATAATCTCTTCGGTGCAAGTTAACGGCATCAAAATCTTCAGGGAGATGCGTAACTGTGAGTGCTGTGCCATCATCAATGAGCGTAAATTTGCGATCAGCATTCGTGTATTCTTGAATAAAACCAGGTCCAAAATCTGGTCCCATCGGGTTGTAACGACCAATGAATTTTTGTCCACCAGTAAGATGGTAGGTTGAATTTATTTGGTTGAGATAACCTCCTGTGACAGCAAATGACGAATCCATAATTTGTCTGAAATGTGAAGTGAATGGTGTCCCATTTATTACCGCATTAATGACTTCTGGCACATTTACAGCACTAAGATTGGGATAAGTGATGTGATCACCAGCAGTTGCACTATAGCCGTAACCGCCGAGTAGGTATAAATAGTCACCATCTTGATGAAATTCCATGTTTGTAGAACTCAATTGTTCCTGCATTCCGATTGGCAAACTGGATAAAGAAGTTGTCCATTTTTGTTGATTTACAGGGTCAATTACGATAATTTGATTGTTGTTGCCTGCTGCGTCGAAAGAAGCGAATGGTTGTCTTCGATGTAAACCATCTAATCTACCACCAATGATTAACCATTTTCCATCATTTTGCCCCCATGCATAAGATTGAATTCCACCTAAATTTGGGATAGACATTGGTTCAATTTTAACTTGAAATGGAGCAGTTTGAGCATTAGTTGTTAAAGAGAGCACAACAAGAGCGAATGACGAGATGAAATTTTTCATTTTGAACAGGTATAATTTCCAGTAAAGTTAATGGGAGTTATTGAAATGGGGGGTGACCTATGTTACATTGAATCGTTGATATCTATTCTAAAAAAAACGCGAATATTTATTTCTCAATTTTTTAACGCAATAAAAAA
>JBIIWQ010000179.1:0-5020 GCA_044338805.1 Crocinitomicaceae bacterium | reverse complement strand
TCCAGCATATAATTTTATATCCTTTCCAATTGTATAGTTTATTCTTACAGGCATTGAAATATAACTGTAATACGTTTGTGAAGAAAATGATGAATCCGTTGCAGAATAGGAGTAGCTTTCTCCATTTCGAAGAAGTGCAATTCCTCCGTCCCACATCAAATGTTTGTTTATTTGGCTTTGCATCCCTATTCCAAATGACCAAGTCGTTAAGTTTTTTTCGTCAGCACGAACTCCAAGTGTGTCACCATAAATATCTCCGTTTTTTTCTAATAAACGGTAAGATTTAGAGCAATTTGAAACGAGATAAGCAGCAGTTGTTGATTCCTTTCGTTTTTTACTAATTGTATCAACTTTAGCAGTTTCAACTTGTTTCTTTTCTTCTTTTTTAGAAGTACTTGTTGGTTCACCGATTAGTATTTGACTTATGGCGCTATTTGTGTAAAACAAAACTGCAAGCAATAGAATAAAACCTTTCATTATTTCGTTATTTTTACAACTCTTTAAACAGAGAAGATAACAAATATCGTAAAAATTAGAACAAGCAAGATATGAGCGCAAAAGTAAAGAAGAAAAAAAGCCTTTTAAGAAGAATATTGAAATGGACAGGATTTACTTTCCTTTTCTTATTAATCATATTAATAATCACACCGCTACTTTTCAAAAATCAAATCAAAGAATTGGTTATTAAAGAGGTGAATAAATCGTTGAACGCGAAATTATCTCTTGGCGATTTTGATTTAACGTTTTTAAGTACGTTCCCCAGCATGACCATCGAGTTAAACGATGCAAAATTGGTTGGAATGGATAAATTCAAAGGTGTGGAATTAGCCAACATCAAACAATTCGTAGCTCATGTCGATTTTTGGAGTGTTGTATCTAGTGATCAAGTTGAAATAGATGAAATTCATTTAATAGATCCTTCTTTTGATGTGCGCGTTTTAAGTGACGGCCTAGCAAATTACGATATTGTGAAGCCAGATTCCGTTAAAACTCCAGAAGAAGTTTCTGAACCTTCGAATTTCAAACTTTCATTAAAAGAATATAGCATCACAAATGCGAATATCAATTATGATGACCAATCGTCTGACATGGCGATGAACATCAAGAATTTAAATCATACTGGAACAGGTGATTTAACTGCTGATGTGATTGATTTTGAAACTACAACGAACATGGATAAAATGACGTTTAATATGGACGGTGTTTCTTATTTAACTGATGTAAAAACAGATGTTATTGCCAATATTTTAATGGAATTCACTGAGAAATCATCCAAATTCACGTTAAAAGACAATTCTTTTAAATTAAATGCCTTGACTTTTTCTGTCGATGGATTCTATGAAATGTTAGAAGACAAAGACAACATGGATTTGAAATTGAACGCATCAAAAGCAACGTTCAAAGAATTTTTATCCTTGATTCCAGCTTTCTACCAATCAGGATATGAAAGTATGATTTCAAAAGGAAACTTAGAATTAGGTGGTGAAGTAAAAGGAATCATGGACGATAAAAATATGCCAGGTTGGGATTTCAAATTGAATGTTGACAAAGCATCCATTAAGTATCCAGATCTTCCTGGGACAATCACAAATATTTTAGTGAAAGCTGGATCTAAATTCGCTGGTGGTGCCGACATGGATAAAATGACGATTGATGTCGATAAATTCCATGCTGACTTTGTTGGAAATACAATTGATGCTAATTTGAAAATGCGCAATCCAATGACAGATCCTTCATTGGTGTCAAAAATCAAAGCAAAAGTAGATTTAGCAACATTGAAAAAAGTGATGCCAATGGCTGAAGGCGAATCTTATACTGGAAAACTGAAGGCTGATGTTGATATTAATGGCAGAATGAGCGCGTTGGACAGAGGAGATTATGAAGCATTTAAAGCGTCAGGCACGTTGGAATTAATGAACATGATTTATAAAACCAAAGACTTGAATGAAGATGTAAATATCACAGACATGATTTTCAGATTTTCTCCTCAAAACTTGAGTTTGGAAAAACTTATTGCAAAAACTGGAAAATCTGATTTTCAGATGAATGGAAAAATTGACAATTACATGGGATATATGTTCCGTGATGAATTACTAAAAGGAAATTTCACGTTTAACAGTAACTATTTGGATATCGATCAATTGATGAATATCGTTCCTACAAGCGAAGCTGCTCCAGCGGCCGATGCTGCAAAAACGGAAGCAGCGCCAGCAACAGCTGAACCAACATTAATTCCAGATAATATTGACTTTTTGTTGAATACTTCAATCAATACATTGAGATATAACAATATGGATATTAAAAATGTAAAAGGAGCAGTTAAAATGAAAGAAGAAGTTGCTTCTATGGATAATCTTACCATGAATGCAATGGGCGGTACTATTGGCTTGGATGGAAGTTATGATACCAAAGACCATAGAAAACCAAAAATTAATTTTGCTTATTCGTTAAAGGAAATTGACGTAAAACAATTGGCTGATAATTTCTTGACAATCGAAAAATTAGCTCCGATCGCTAAATTCTGTAAAGGGAAAATTAGTTCAGATTTTAAAATGAAATCAGATTTAACAGCATCCATGGAACCAATTTACGCTTCTCTAACAGGTTTAGGTGATTTTGCAACCAATACATTGACCATTTCTGGATTCAAACCATTGGAGAAAATGGGCGAAGCTTTGAACATGAACAAACTTTCTTCTCAAACGGTGAAAGATGTGAAAGCGAAATTCCAATTTGCAGATGGTAAAATCAATGTGAAGCCTTTTGATGTGAACATGGGGAAAATTAAAACGACTATTTCAGGATTTACCTCTTTCGAACAAGACATCAATTATGATATTAAAATGTTGATTCCGAAAGAAGAAATTCCAGCAGCCATGATTAAAACTGTTGAACAGGCAATAGCGAAAGTAAATAAATTGGCTCCGAAATTAAATTTGGTATCTATACCAGATTTTCTTCCTGTAAAAGTTGGATTGGGTGGAACAGTTATGAATCCTAAGATTACCAACAATTTCAAAGAGGCGTTGATGGAAGCAACAGGTAACCTGAAAGAAAACCTCATCAACAACGTCAAGGAAACAGTTAAAGATTCTGCGAAAGCGATCATTAATGACAAGGTGAATGAAATTAAAGAAGATTTGAACGCCAAAAAACAGCAAATTTTGGATGATGCTCAAAAAGAAGCAGACAAAGTGAAAGTTGCTGCGCGAAAAGCAGCAAACGATGTTCGTGCAGCTGCAGCGCAAGAATCAGATAATTTAATGAAAGAAGCCGGTTCTAATCCAATTAAGAAAAAAGCAGCTGAATTGGCAGGTAACAAATTAAAGAAAGAAGCTGAAGTTAACGCAGTGAAAATTGAAAAAGAAGGCGATCAAAAAGCGGATGCTATTATGTCAATTGCAAGAGATAAGGCCGATAAGGTGAAGTAAATATTGATATAATCTAAAGTCTTAATTAATTGAGACTTTAGATTTTTAATGGGTACTCGTCATATTCTCATTCACAGATTTTTTTCTAGCGGAATTCTTCACAAATGAATATCGAAGCTAATTCCATAAATAAAAAACGTTAGAATTAATTCAAACAACGCCACAAGAAAATGGAACAAAAATCATCTTAATTATAATTCCGGCAATTCTGCTTGGAATTTTATCAAGTTAATATGTACCGTATTTTTGTTTTTTTCCTCTTATTTCATACACTTTCATTTAGTCAAAACAATACACAAACAATTCGAGGAAGCATCACCGACAAACTATCCCAAACTCCTATAATTGGAGCAAGTATCCAGATTTCATCTTTACAAATTGGTTCAGTTTCAGATTCTAACGGGAATTATTCTTTGTCGATGCTACCACCAGATCGATATGAAATTAAAATAAGTTATCTAGGCTATAAAACACTCATTATTCCGAATGTGGTTGTGACTTCTGGGAAAGAAGTTATTCTTGATATTGCATTAGAAGAAGATTATCGGCAACTCAACGAAATTACAGTCAAAGCAACTAACAAAGGTGGAACAATCAATAAATTAGCGAGCGTAAGTGCTAGAACTTTTTCTATGGAAGAAGTGAATCGCTATGCAGGAGGAAGAAACGATCCTGCAAGGTTAGCCGCTAATTTTGCAGGTGTTAGTGCACCTGATGATAGTAGAAATGATATTGTCATACGCGGAAATTCACCAGTTGGAGTTTTATGGCGTATAGATGGAATGAATGTTACAAACCCCAATCATTTTGCTTCTGTTGGAACAACTGGCGGCGCAGTGAGTGCATTGAATACTAACTTATTGAAGAATTCTGATTTTTTCACTTCAGCTTTTCCTTCAGAATATGGAAATGCAACAGCAGGTGTTTTTGATCTTGGTTTGAGAAATGGTAACAATAAAAAACGAGAAACAACAGTTCAAGCTGGTGTGATAACAGGTTTAGAATTAACAACAGAAGGTCCGTTCAGTAAAAAAAGTGATGCCTCTTATTTAGTAGGCTATCGTTATTCATTAGCTGGTATAGCTCAAGCTGTGGGGGTAAATATTGGGACAACAGCTACTCCCTCCTATCAAGATCTTTCCTTTAAATTAAACAGCGGCACTACCAAATTAGGAAGGTTCTCACTTTTCGGGATTTTAGCTTCCAGCACCATCAACATCGGTGGTGGTTCATCAAATACGCTTTATGGGAGCGGAAACAAAGTTGATTTTGCAAGTAAAATAGGAATGGGAGGTTTGAATCATTTTAAGCAAATCAACACAAAATCCTTTATATCTTCTAGTGTTGGCATTAATTATTCGAGCACTGATCAAACGGCATATGACTTCGACAAAATGGCTGATAGCACGTACACACGCGAAGTAAGTAACGTTGCAAAAACAACCTATTTTTTGAGTAGTAATTATAATTTAAAAATAAATTCCCGTCTGTTCTTTAAAGCAGGAATTCAAGATGAGATTATTGGCTTAGACCTTTATTATAAAACAAAAGACAATATTTTTGCCCCAGAAAAACAAATTTGGGATTAC
>JBIIWQ010000017.1:0-16301 GCA_044338805.1 Crocinitomicaceae bacterium | reverse complement strand
CGTTGAACGGGATTCTCAAAAAGGAATTGTTATTGGAAAAGGTGGTGAAATGTTGAAGAAAATTGGTCGTGAAGCACGCATTGAAATCGAAAAATTCATCGATCAAAAAGTGTTCATGGAAACGTTCGTTAAAGTGGATAAAGACTGGCGTTCAACAGCGAATAAATTAAAGAAATACGGATATTGATTAGAACATAGAGCCTAGAACATAGAACATAGATTTTCGAATCCATATTCTATAACCTATTCTCCAAATTCAAGATTTAAAAAAACATGGGTAATATAGTTGCAATAGTAGGTCGTCCAAATGTTGGAAAATCAACATTGTTTAATCGCTTGACAGAATCTCGTGATGCAATAGTTAAAGAAATTAGTGGCGTAACACGTGACCGTCTTTACGGAAAAGGAGAATGGAATGGTGCGCAATTTTCAGTTATAGATACTGGAGGTTACGTGCATGGATCTGATGATATTTTTGAAGCTGAAATTCGCAAACAAGTTGTTATTGCTATCGAAGAAGCTACTGTAATTTTGTTCATGGTGGACGTAACAACTGGAATCGTTGATTTAGATGATACTGTCGCATCGATGCTTCGGAAATCAAAGAAACCTATACTTATTGTTGCTAACAAAGTTGACAGTAATAAACGAATTGGCTTATCTGCTGAATTTTATTCTTTTGGGCTAGGTCCAGTTTTTGATTTATCAGCTACAAATGGCACTGGAACAGGGGAAATTCTTGATGAAGTTGTGAAACATTTCAACATTGAAGATGAATCTGTAAACGAGAAAGATCACTTACCTAGAATTGCTATTGTTGGTCGTCCAAATGTTGGTAAATCATCGTTGGTAAATGCCTTGACAGGTGAAGAAAGAAATATCGTAACAAGTATTTCAGGTACAACGCGTGATTCAATTAATACACGTTTCAATTCATTTGGATTTGACTTCTTATTAATTGATACTGCTGGAATTCGAAAGAAAGCAAAAGTCCAAGAAGACATCGAATATTATTCTGTTTTGCGTTCGGTTAGAACAATAGAAGATGCGGATGTTTGTATTTTCATGATTGATGCTGAAGAAGGATTGCAAAAACAAGATTTACATATTTATTATATCATTGAGAAAAACTCAAAAGGATGCGTTGTTCTCGTAAATAAATGGGATTTGGTTGAAAAGGATCAGAACACCATGAATGAGTACGAAGCAAAATTACGTCTAGAATTAGCACCTTTTAATGATGTGCCAATCATTTTTACTTCTACATTAACGAAACAACGTATTCACAAAGCGTTAGAAGCAACAATGATGGTTCACCAAAATAGAACTAAAAAAATTGCAACTTCTAAGTTGAATGAGGTAATGCTAGAGATTATTCAAGCAACTCCTCCACCAGCATTGAAAGGAAAATATATTCGCATAAAGTATGTTCAACAATTGCCGATGTATTCACCAGCATTTGCGTTTTTCTGTAATTTACCGCAATACATTCCAGATTCTTACCGACGTTTTCTTGAAAACCGTTTAAGAGAAAAATTTGATTTTTGTGGTGTTCCAATTCGGATTTTCTTTAGAAAGAAGTGATTAATTCAAAGAAGAAAAGAAGTGCGAATTACAAGTTGCTAGTTATGGGGTTTACTAAAACTGCATAAAGTAGTATTTCAAAATTATAAAAACGAAAAAATTACCTATAAAGCCTATGTGACCTATGTCTCTATGTGGTTTCAATAAGTAATGACAGTAAAAAGTATGAAATTCGGAGCAATAGATATAGGAACAAATGCAGCTCGACTGCTTGTCGGTGAGATTGAACATGAAGGAGGACATTCCTTTGTAAAGAAGATTTCTTACACGCGTGTTCCTTTACGTTTGGGAGAAGAGGTTTTTGAAGATGGAAAAATATCCAAGAAAAAAACGGAAGATTTTGTAAAAACAATCCAAGCTTTCAAGTTGATTTCAGAAATATTTGATGTCAAACAATTGCGAGCGGTTGCAACTTCTGCAATGCGTGAAGCAACCAATTCAAAGAAAATCATTGAAAAAATTCTTATTGAAACTGGAGTTGAAATCGAAGTAATCAGTGGTGATGTTGAAGCCGAATTAATCTTCAGCACTTTTTTATTACTTGATTTTGATAAAACCCTTCCCTTTTTAGTAATTGACGTAGGTGGCGGAAGTACCGAAGTAAGTGTTTTTGAAAGTGGAGAACGCATTGCGTCAAAATCCTTTGAAATTGGAACAATTCGATTGCTAAAAGGGAAAGTGAAAAATGATGTCTGGTCGAATATTCATGAATGGATTGCTGAACATGTGGATTTAAATTCTTCGCATAAAATCTTCGGAACAGGCGGGAATATTAATAAAGTCCACAAAATATTAGGCGTCGGTCAAATGGAATCTGTTTCACTTGAAAAAATGAAGGATTTAAGAGATAAACTTGGTTCACTTACGCTTATTCAAAGAGAAGATGAGTACCAACTGAAGCCAGATAGAGCAGATGTTATTCTCCCAGCATTGGATATTTACATCTATATTTTGGATGAATTAAAATCAACCAATTTAATTGTCCCTAAAATTGGATTATCAGATGGTATGATTTATCAGATGTATTTAGAAAGCACAAAAAATTAATTGAGATTCTAGATCATTTTAAAAACAATTGGCAAGTTATAATATGACCCAACAGGCTTACCATTCAACTTTCCAGGATTCCATTTAGGCATTGATTTAATAACTCGCATTGCTTCTTTATCACATTCTGGACAATCAGTTACACCTCTCATAATCCTAACATTTGAAATGGAACCATCCACATTAACAATGAACTGAACATAGCATTTCCCTTGCAAATTCTGTTCTATAGCTACTTGCGGATAAACTATATTGTCATATATAAATTTTTTCATTGCTTCATTCCCACCAGGAAATTGAGCAGGTTCTTCAGGGTCTGAAAATATCTCTAATTGAGGTTGCTGCGGTTCTGGACTTTCATTTGAATAACGCTCCTCTTTGGGAGCTTCACTCAATGCAACTCCATAATTATCTCCTTGTTGATCATGAATTCCTACTGCATCATCGTCTGCAACAGGTGGAATAAAATAAATTTCTTGTCCATCATCATAAGATGGCGGTGGATATTTATTAATTGGATTCTTTAGCGATTCTTTTGTTGAAGATTCTGTTTTGTCAATTTGCTTCTGTTCACTAGTCGATTTTGATTTCATTATCGCAGCTTCTTCTTTTTTCTTAGAAGTTCCTGAACAACTAACATTTCCCATGAAGCAGATTATGCAAATTCCAATAATTTTTGTTTTCACTTTCAAGATTACTAAAATTAAAAAAATTAATCCAACCGAAATTTAAACGGCATTGTAAAATACACTTTTACTTTCTTGCCATTGTTTTCTCCTGGAATCCAATTTGGCATTTTATTGATGATTCGAAGCACTTCCTTATTGAAATTTGGTGCACCATTTACTCCTCGTAAAACTTCAGGATTAATTACTTTTCCTTCTTCGGTTACTATAAATTTCACATAAACAGTTCCTTCAATACCATTCTCTTTTTCAAAATCTGGATACACTAAATTTTCTTTAATAAAAGCAAATAAAGGTGTAACTCCACCTGGATATTCTGGCATTTTTTCAGCATAATTCAAAACCTCATCCGGTGGTGCTGAAATTTCTGGGGGTTCAACAAGCTGAATGTCACCAACCATTATTGGTTCACCCATAAAAATTGGTTCAGGCAAAATTGTAGGCTCTTTTGTAACTTTTTTCACATGTTCTGGAACAATTGTTTCCTTTACGTTCCTATCATTTGGCATACTTACCTCACCCAAAGTTGCTTCTCCTCCATAATTTTGATGAATAGGATTCGGTGTTTTAATTGCTGTTTTTCGGTTGTCTTCTTTGCACGAAACTAAACTCACACACACCAACGCAAGAATTAAAAAAGAAGCATTTCCACCTTTCTTTTTCAAGCCTTCAATCAAAAGTGGAATGTCATCATGATGGAAATCAAATTGATTGCGAGACATTCTACCACAAGTTTGTGCTGTTGGATTAGACAAAAGGTAGATTATAATTTCTGCTCGATCCATTTTTGTGAAATCAATCACAGGTTTATCACATTGGTCGCAATGACGAGAAATAAGCCCTATCTTCATTTTGTTCCAATCTTCTGGACATGGTTTTGTGATTTTAACTTCCATCTAGTTTTTATTCGGTAAATGATTCTTGGAGTATTACAAAATGTTTTCGCTTTCGTTCAAAATGCTGAACCCATAGGTTAAAAATATCGAATCAAAAATTTATTATCAAATCAATCTTTTAAAAAAAGATACAGGTCTGATTTAAATTAGAAGAATGCTCTAACTTCCATTCCGCCAGAGTGAATTGTTCTTGTGTTTTCAGATTTACGCCCGTTATATTGAATGGATAATTGCAAATTTTTAGAAATTGAACGCTGATATCCCACATTCCACGTGTAATTAATTCCTGGTCTTAGCGCTTCTAACATTTCAAATCCCAATGCAGAATTTTGACTTCCATTATAGTCAATTTTTACCGTTTTGAATCCACCCTGTAAACTGCCTTTTTCAGCTTGATTGTATTTAAAAGTTGTCCCTAATTCATATAAGTTTGCTTGTTCTCCACCAAATTGAATAGCATTACTTTTTTCAGAATATTTTCCATCTAATGTTATCCTAAAAGTTGTTGTTGGTTGATATATCAAACTTGGTTGGATGAAATAATATTTCAAGGAATAATTTCTCCCCGAGGTATAATCTGCTTCTGAATCTTTTGTCCCAATCTGACCTTTCGCTTCAATTGAAAAAATTCTTTTAATATTCCATCGTATTGAAAGTTCATGATACCGATTTGCTTTTGAATCAAAACCAGTTGCCAACAATGTTTTACTGCTCAAATCTTGGAAGGTATATTCACCTCCAACAATACTAGATGTTCTGTTGAAGAAAACAGTATTCCTTAGATTCGTATTTGTTGCAATAAGATTCGTATCTCTAATTTGGGTTGAAAATGGATTGAACGCATCAATACCATTAAATAAATTTGTTTTTCTACTGATTCGAACCCTTACTTGATCTGAAAAACGAGACAATAATTTCTTTACTCCTTTTTTGGAAGACCAAATACGTTCTGGTCGCCAATAAATTGATTGATTAAACTCGTTTGAATATGTTTTTATGTATTCATTGCTCGGTGTAAAAACCCTAATGTAACTCGCTTGGTCAATGTATTGTGCAATTTCAAATTCATTTAAATCTTTGATTCCATCTGAATTATAATCTATCCATGTATAAACGCCTTGTCCATCATTCACTTTGATGTAAAGGAATTCTCTTTTCAGTTCCAAACCTGATCCAATTTCGTAAAAGTTGTTCCACGTCAACGCTCCTTTTAAAAGACGAACCTCATAGTCAATTCTTCCTAGCAACGTTTTTTCAGGCGTTTGATTAAGTAATGTAGAATTCAACACCTTCAACTCACGGTAACTCGTCACAACATTTAAAGACTGATTTTTCATTTCCGTCAACTTTATTTCTCCACCCGCCGTTCTTGCCTTTGCAACTGGTGTTAATTGCAAACTATCTGAGCGTTGATCATATCGTTCACGGTAAAAAATCTTATAATTGTTTTTAATCGAATCTCCATTCGCTAAATAAAATTGATAGTCAAAAAATTGATAGCTATTGGTTTCTAATGGCATATTTCCTCCCGAATAACGGTTCAATTCATGATCATCCTTGTAACCAATTCTAAGCCATTTTATATCTTTTGAAAATTCAGAACGGTGACGAATAAATTCATTTTTAGTGATTGTTTTACTTGATAAATAACTGCCATCCCAAATTGCATTGAATCCTTTTTGTTTCCATTTCCCGTTAATTGCTGTTCGTAAACCTTGGTAATCACTTCCAATGATAAAATGTTGGCCTTCTACATTCATGTTTCCCAACGACTGATTTTTGAAATTCATTCCTATCGTTGAAGCAACTTGATTTCCAGAAAATCCTTTATTTCTAGTGTTCCAATCACGGTCAAATTCAACGGCTCTGTATTGTTCAATTGGACTAAAATTTCGATCTAAGGCTTCCAGCTCTAATTTCGTTTCCAATTGCCATTTTGATACTGAATCACGGCTTAAAGGAATTATTCCAATCAACCTACTTCGATTTGCAAAACTTTGATCATCGCTACTATTGTACTTTGAAAAAGTATTCAAATCATTCTTGGAATACGCCATTTCCGTTTCGACTCGAAGATTTTTTCTGATGGAATATGAAAAGCCAGAAGTAACCATTTGTTTTTGCTTTGGGGTAATCATCACACGAGAAGGATCATAATCTCCTTGAGGCACCCCGCCAATTGGCATCACCCATTTATAAACGCGACCAAGTGCATTGAAATTACTAAAAACATAATCTCCTTTTCCCATTCCAACAAATGTGAACGTAGCGCGATAAACAGCGGAATCAGGATTGACAGAATAGACCAAAACGGAATCGTAAATCAATGAATCAACCATTTTGTAAAGTACTTGATTTTCAAAATAACCAATAGAATCAATGCTATTTGTTCGGGCTAGATCTAACGTATCACCAATTTGAGATAACAATTGCTTTTGAGAAAAGGACAAATCCTGCTGTAAGGATTGATTTTTTGCATCTTGTTCAGAGTAAGCATTGAACCAAAAATTTAATTTTTTAGAAGTGAAAGTTGTTGAAGTCTGAAAAAGTGAACGGGCATAATTTTGATCAGAATATTGGAATTCGATGACAATCCTAGAATCTTTCGTTATTTGGTTGCGAGAAGTAAAGATCACTTCTGCTGAATTGTAATTAATGGTATAATCAAATTCTTGTCCCCGTTCTACTAATTTCCCATCGATATAAACACGCTCTGTTCCTGATAAAACAATAATAAAAGGTTCGTTTTCATTTCCTTTCAAACGATAAGGACCTTGATTCCCTTCTATTCCTGGAATTATTTGCCGCGCGAATTTCCCTTTCGACAATGCTCCACTCACCTGAGTATTCCAAACCTTGGCGGTATCTGTATTCCACTGATAATTCATAGTGAGTCCTTGTCCACGTTTTTTATACGTCAAGAAATAACCTTTTGGTTTTGAAATCCAAAAATCACCCGCAATGAGTTTCATTCGATCATTGTAAATTTGAATAAAAACTTGATCAAATTCCTGCAATTTATTCGTGTTACCATCTGGTTGAATTGGTAAATTATCATCAGAAACAGAGGCAATCATTTTTAAATTTGGTGCGATATCCCCCGAAAGTTCAAGGTTTAAGGTTGAATTAACGCCTAAATCTTGATTATTTCCAAAAGAAACACCTCGAGAAATACTTCCAGATTTAGAAATTGAAGAACCACCAAAAACATCCGAAACATCGTATTGATTAGTGATTAAGTATTTATCTCTGTCTCCTTTGTCTTGATTATAAATGATACTCGTATCTCGAGAACCATAAATCTTTGCTAAATTCATTGGTAATACGCGATATACAATTCGAATCGAATCACCGCATGGAGTTGTTAATGCGAAACGCGCCTTAGCGTAATCCAAATAATAGGAATTAAAGGACAACCTTTCAGCGCCACAAAAAACTTGAAAAGAATTTGGTGAGATCGATAACGTGTCTAAATTCAGCGTATCTGCTGTAGCACTAAATGTTCGTGTACGCAAACTCGTTGTCTGTGAAAACCCATTCACAGCACCAATCAAAAAGACAATTAACAAGCTTATGTGTCGTAAATTTGACATGCGTACGAATGTACAACGTAGAAAGCAGAAAAATCGTGTTTGAGATAGAAAAAGTATGAAAATCAACCATTAAAAACTAAAGCTAATATCTTATCTACCTTCTTTAAGTAGTAAATTATCAACTTGTGTTTTTAGTAAAGGCAAATCTTTGTCAATGATGCCCCAAATTATTACATTATCCACATTATCATAAGAATGAATGACCCAATTTCTCAGACTTACAATTCTTCTTGCATTTGAAATGTCAATAGTTGGATTAATTTTTATTTGACTGGTCGCTTTGTTACCACAAAATCTTTTTGTCATGATTTTATACAAAAATACAAGCCAAAAAGGGATTTATTTCATGTTTTTTCGCTGGATTACATCCAGCGCTAAAAACATTTAACCCCTAATGGGGTTATAAATTAGCCTAGTGGTATGTTTAAGACTAGTCAAAGTTTTTATTATTCTATTAGTCGCTTCCCCAACTATTTCCAATTCTCTTTCAACAGCTCGTCTAATTAATTTGTTGGTGTCGTACAATTTAAAATTCCTTTCATTACCCAAATATTCAAAAATTGAATCAATAGAATTTGAAATGTCGAGCAAGTACATTTTGATATCACGCGGCATACAATAATTGCTTGGTTTTCTCAATACTCTGGATAAAGTAAGGATTAGAAAGTGACTTTTCAGTTAACAGATCAATCTTTCGATTAAACAGTTTTTCAAGCATTTCGTGAAGTTCAAAATAATTGTCTGTATATTTTTCGAATGGAATTTCCTTAAATGAAATTAGAATATCGATATCACTTGAATCATTAAATTTTTCAGTTGTTGCTGAGCCAAATAGGTACATAGACTTTACATCATACTTTTCACAAAGTAGTTGCAATTCGTCTATCTTATTCTTTATCAAACTTAACATCACTTTTTTTTCTTAATTTCAAATATACGAATTTAAAATTTGAATTAGAAATTACAAAACTTTGTTGAAAACGACTTACTTAAAAATTGTAACATACAACCTTTGCTGTTAAAAAAAGTTAAGCTTAAGTCAAAGCTACCAATGGAAGTTTAATTTCGTTAAAAAATAAATAGTGCGGAAAATACGTGTCAATTTTATTGTTGCTCTTGTTGTTATAGCTTTACTCGCTTTGTTGGTGATTCAAGCGTTCCAAACGGTGCAATTGTATGACCGTAAATCGACGCAATTTGAAACGAATCTATCTACTTCTCTAGAACGAATTGCTGTTCGCCATGAAAAAGCGGAAGATATTCGGCGCTATATGCATTTTGTGAATCGCGATTTTAGTGGACAATACAAAGATGTTTTAAAAGAAGAATTCAAACTTTTAGTTTCTGCGCAGGAATCCATTTCAATTGAAGATACTGCAGTTTTTGAAAACGGTGAACTGCAAAATTACCTTGTAATTAAAGGAAAAGCATACGATTCATTAACTGGTTTGACTACAGAACAAAAGGTTTTAGCACGTGATGTTCGGCAATTACGGGATTTATTCGACAAACAGAAAAAACATTTACCACACAACGATTCAGTCAAATTAGCGATTCAGTTAGATCAGCGTGTTTTGCAACAAATCTTTAAAAAAGCAAAATTTGTGAACGACATGATGGTCGAAACATTTAAAAACAATGTTTACGAAGACCCAGCGACTCGCATTGATCCAGTTTTTTTAGACTCCGTTATTCGCACCGAAATTGTGAACGATGACTTGCCACATACCTATCAATTCATGATAACAAACGAATATGGTATTCCTATCAAATTTGCAAATTCACCTCCTAATTACAATGGAAAACTTGACACGTTATTAACTGGTAAAACTGCGCTATTTCCAAGTAATATTTTAGATGAAGACTTATATATTCATATATACTTCCCAAAAAAAGGGGTGTATCTTTTTCATGAAATGTGGGGATCGTTGACAATCAGTTTAACCTTAATGATCTTAATTATAGTGGCCTTGATGTTCATGTTTAAAACGATTTTAGCTCAAAATAAATTGTCTGAAATAAAGAATGATTTTATTTCCAACATGACCCATGAATTTAAAACTCCCATTTCCACTATTTCATTAGCATGTGAAGCATTGAATGACCCCGATATGGTGCAGCAAAACATGACAAATATTGCTCCTTTTGTCAAGATGATAAATGATGAAAACAAACGATTAGGATTATTGGTTGAGCGAATTCTTCAGAGTGCTGTAATGGATAAAGGTAAAATAAGATTAAAAGAAGAACGTGTTATTTTAAATGATTTAGTTCAAAATGTGGCTCAAAACGCACAGTTTAGAATCCAAAATTCTGGGGGACATATCCACTTAAATCTCCCAAAAGAACCAATTGAAATTACTTCTGACAAAATGCATTTGACGAATATTATTTCCAATTTGGTTGACAATGCAATAAAATATAGCACATCCGCTCCTGAGATAGAAATTAATTTGAAGCGAGAAAATAAGAAACTACTTTTAAGCGTTAAAGATCATGGCGTAGGAATAAAAAAAGAGCACATTAACAAAATTTTTGATAAATTGTATCGCATTCCAACAGGAAACCTACATGATGTTAAAGGATTTGGACTTGGCTTAAGCTATGTTAAAGCAATAGCAGACTCGCACGGTTGGAACATCCTTGTTCGAAGTAAATTTGGAGAAGGATCAGAATTTATACTTGTAATGAAAGAAAAAATATGAGCAAAAAATTAAACATTCTACTTGCCGAAGACGATGAAAACTTAGGCCATTTGTTGCACACTTTTATTAAAACTAAAGGATTTGATGCAGACCTTGCTCGCAATGGTAAAAGCGCCTTTGAAAAATTTACTGGTGGGAATTACGACTTCTGTATTTTCGATGTGATGATGCCCGAAATGGATGGATTTACGTTAGCCAAGGAAATTCGAGAAATAGATAAAAAAGTTCCGATTCTATTCTTGACAGCAAAATCGATGAAAGAAGATAAGTTGGAAGGATTCGCAATTGGTGCAGATGATTATTTGACAAAACCTTTTTCTATGGAAGAACTTTTGGCTAGAATCAATGCAATTCTAAGACGTGTGGAGAGTAGAGATGTAAATGAAGATGCTGTATTGATGGTTGGTAAAATTAAATACGAGCCTGAATTACGTTTATTACATTTAGCTGAAGGAGTAAAAAAATTGACAACCAAAGAAAATCAATTATTGAAATTATTGGTTAAAAACGAAAATGAAATATTAGATCGTCAAGCTACATTGCGTGCAATATGGGGCGATGACAATTATTTCAATGGTCGAAGTATGGATGTCTATATTGCCAAGTTGCGAAAACTATTGAAAGAAGATGAAGCAATCGAGATAATGAATGTTCATGGAAAAGGATTTAAGTTTTTAGTGAAGTAACCAATGGATTCGGGATTTGGCACTTCGACCCTTCGATAAACTCAGGGGAGTCCAGCTCAGTGACCAAATTAATTCGTAATTTGTAATTCACAACTAATAACTTGCAACGCTCAAAAAGTCGCCAACTTTATCTAACTTAGCGACGTTTTAGAAAAAGTGAAGAATTCAGTGAAATACATATTGCAAAAATTAATGGGTTTTCGGACTTATCTGTACGTTTTTGCGCTCTTCAAAATCAAGACTTTACGCTCAGATTCCAAAGAAAAAGATTTCTTCCATTTTCTAACTTTACTCGAAGATGGAAAGGGTGCTGTTCTTGATATTGGTGCTAATATTGGAATAATGACTGTTCATTTGGCTCAAAAACTTCCAAATTCAACTATTCATGCATTTGAACCGATTCCAGATAATTTATCTGTTTTAAAACGCATAATCGCAAAATTCAATTTAAATAAGATTAAAATTCATGCAACAGCAGTTGGAGAATCAGAAGGAAACGTTCAAATGATTCTACCTCATCAAGGCAAAACGAAAATGCAAGGTCTTAGCCATGTCAAGCATGAATCCATCACCGAATGGAACGAAGGAGACGAATACTCAGTGCCGTTGAATACATTGGATAATCTATTGAATGGTGAAGCAATACAAGGTATTAAAATTGATGTTGAAAATTTTGAATATTATGCTTTGAAAGGCGGTAGACGTATTTTAGAATCAAATCATCCAATTATTTATGCAGAATTGTGGAACAATGAAAACCGCACAAATTGCATTGACTTATTGACCGGATTAAATTACAAAGCGTTGGTTGTTGTAAATAATGAACTTGTTTCTTTTGACTCACAGAAACACGACAATCAAAATTTTATCTTTATTTCAAATTAAACGGCTCTTTTTGCGTTAAACTCAGGAGATGCAAAAAAAATTCATTTCAAATCTCGTTCTAATTGTTGTTTTGAACCTTTTGGTAAAGCCATTGGCAATTTTTGGAATAGACGCAACAGTTCAAAATCGTGTTGGTGCTGAAGAATATGGAATGTATTTTTCTATATTGAATTTTACTTATTTATTCAATATTCTTGCAGACCTTGGCATTAATAATTTCACCACAAAAAATATTGCTCAATATCCACACATTGCGTCAAGATACATCGGAAAAATATTCAGTTTTCGTCTAATTTTATTTGCCTTCTACGCAATTGTTACTTTATCAATTGGCGTGGGAATAGGATACCGTGGGAATCAACTTACCATTTTGTATGTATTAATTTTTAACCAATTACTCATCACTTTAATTGCGTATTTCAGGAGTCATTTTGGAGGTTTACATTTATTCAAAACAGATGCTATACTTTCAGTTTTAGATAAACTATTACTCATTATCATTTGTGGCAGTGTTTTAGTTGCTGCGACTTCTGTTAACACTTTCAAAATTGAATGGTTTATATGGATTCAAACAATTTGTTATGGTTTGACATTTATACTTGCTTTTATATTACTAATCCGAAAAATTGGAGTACCAAAAATTAAATTCAATTGGATTTTTTCATTAGCCATTTTACGACGAAGTTACCCGTATGCGTTAATGATTTTATTGATGATGATCTATACGCGCACAGACTCTGTAATGCTCGAGAGAATCCATCCAAATGGTAAATTTGAAACTGGTGTTTACGCTCAAGGATTTCGGCTATTAGATGCATTTTTTATGTTCGGAATGATCTTCGCAAACTTATTATTCCCTATTTTTTCAAGGCTGTTGAAAACAAAACGTGAAACGGTATTTCAACTTTTAATAACATCTAGGAATCTATTGGTTGGTGGAGCAATACTTCTTGCTTTTATATGTTTTCAAAATGCAGAATTTCTATTAAAACTCATTTATAAAAACAATGTGAATGAATCCATTCTTTCCTTCCAATGGTTGATGTGGAGTTTCATTGGAATGTGTGTTAGTCTCATTTATGGTACCCTTTTAACAGCAAATGGGAATATGAAATTCATGAATCAACTTTCGATTGTGGGAATTGTTTTAAACATTATTCTTAATGCCTTGCTTATTCCTGAATACGGTGCAGCAGGCTCTGCTTTTGCAACATTGATAACGCAATCATTTACCGCATTGATCCAACTGATTTTCTGCCATCAACTCTTTTCTATAAAAATACCCATTTCACAAATATTAAATTATAGTGGATTCATCTTCTTAATGTTTTTCACTCTATTCATTTCATTGGATCATTACGTAATCCTGTCATTACAAATTCTCTTAGGCATAATTGGACTTATTATATTCAAGTTCATCGATATTAAAGGTTTGAAAATAGCCTTTAAAGGAAACAACTAGTATATTTCATCTATTTAAAATAATTTCTTAAAAATCAAGTTATATACTCTGTCAAAAACAAATTTATACCGACACGTTTGATTCTAATTAATTCAAGGAAAATCAGCAGTCTATTAGTATAAACACTAAATTCGCACATCAAAAACAAACCGAATGACTGATCAAATGAAAGAAATGGAGAAGGAAAGACAAAATCTTTTACTCTTTATTTGGCGAAAAAGAAAAATTCTAATACTCATTACTGGAATTGCAGGAGTAGTTTCAACAATAGTATCTTTAATGATGACGCCACTTTACTTGTCAACAGCAATTGTTTTTCCAGCTGCCACAAGTACCGTTTCCTTCTCTGAGCAAAGAAATGCAAAAGCAGCAGCAATGGATTTTGGTGAAGAAGAACAAGCTGAACAATTGGTTCAAATTCTACAATCTTCTCGGATTCGCAATAAAATCGTAGATCAATTTGATTTAATGAAACATTACGACATTGATACAAACGATGCCAATAAGCATTATTTATTAATGAAAGAATATGAAGGCCATTTTGCTTTTATCCGAACGCGATATGGTTCAATTCAAATAGATGTCTTAGATCCAAATCCACAATTAGCAGCTGATATGGCCAATAAAATTGTTGATTTAATAGATACGGTTAAAAACAACATGGTTGCTGAAAGAACGTGGCCAGCTTTTGAGATTAATACCCGTAAGAAAAATTTGTTGGATCAAGATTTAAAACTTGTTTTGGTGAAAATGGACAGTCTAGCAGATTTAGGAGTCGTTTCCATTGAAGGTCGAACGAATTTATTTCAAGCTTTCGTGGATGCAAAAAATCAAGAGGATAGAACTTTCCTGCGTCAACAAATAGATGTTAACTTGAAATACGGAGCAAAATTCGATGCATTAGAACAAATTCGTGATGAAAAAATTGTGAAATTGGAGAAATTCCTTGATTCATACGAACAAGCTGAATCAGATGCAAACTCTGTTTTTAATCACAAGTTTGTTGTTGAACAAGCGGTAGTGGCAGATAAAAAAGACCAACCGAAGCGTTTAATTATTGTGTTACTTTCTATGATTGGAACATTTGTCTTCATGGTTTTTGCACTACTGATTGCTGACCGAATCAAAGAGTTAAAGAAATTAGCTTAATTCCGTGCAATTTATCCAACGAAATAGTCTTTTCCTTTTCCTTGGAATAGCATTTATCCTGTTGTCTGTATATTTTATACAACAAGATATTTCCTATTTATCACTTTTCCCTTTTGGATTAATGGCAATTTATTTTGCGATTTTTCAAACGGAATGGACGTTCCTTAGTCTGGCATTTTTAACACCACTTTCTGTCAACATTGAAGAATACACGCAAAGTTTTGGTTTGTTTGTTCCAACAGAACCGATTCTCTTCACATTGATGTTGCTGTTCATCTTACTTCAAATTCAAAAACCGTTTATCTCTAAAGAATTGTGGAAAAACCCAATTGTATGGGCTTTAGGATTTTATTTGTTTTGGATATTTATCACTTCCATCACAAGTACTGATCCGGTTGCTTCTTTAAAATATTTGCTTTCCCGATTATGGTTTATTGTTCCAATAGTAATCTTTGGTCCAACCTTTTTTGCGAATTCACAAAACATCAAACGCTTTATTTGGTTGTTTTTAATCGGAATGATGATTGCCATAACGTACACTTTAATTGTTCACGCTTCTTATCAATTTGGTGAAAAAGAAGGACATTGGGTGATGTGGCCATTTTTTAAAGATCATACAATCTATGGTGCGATTGTCGCTTTAAGTGTTCCCCTCGTTTTTGGTTTATACTTTTCCAAAAAACACCATCCTTTGGTTCAAGCAACCATCATTGGATTCATTTCAATTACGCTTTTAGGACTGTTTTTCTCTTACACGCGTGCAGCATGGTTAAGTGTTTTCGCGGCCGTTGGGGTTTGGGGACTTATTCGCTTTAAAATCAAATTTCGACTCATTGCTGGGATTACAGTTTTCATCGGTGCTTTACTCTTTTTCTCTTGGGATGCCATTCAGATGAATATGGCCAAAAACAAATCCGAGCATACCACAGAAGACTTTGGTAAGAAACTAGAATCGGCAACGAATGTTACAACCGACGCTTCCAATTTGGAAAGAATTAATCGTTGGACATGTGCGATTGACATGTATCAAGAACGCCCTTTCTTTGGTTTTGGACCTGGCACATTTGCTTTTGAATATGCGCGCTTTCAACATGCCGAAAACATCACTATTATTTCAACCAACTTCGGAAATTTAGGCAATGCGCACAGCGAATATTTAGGTCCGTTAGCCGAAATGGGGACAATCGGTTTTGTTTCGATGTTGTTAATTGTTGCAGCTATTTTCTACAAAGGAATAACGCTTTATATCCGTTGGCCAAAAGAAGACAAAGAAATGCGCATTTTGATTTTGTCGATGATTCTTTCCTTGACAACTTACTTTGTTCACGGCGTCTTAAATAACTTTTTAGACACAGACAAAGCAGCAGTTCCAGTTTGGGGAATGTGCGCGATTTTTATTGCGTTGGAGATTTCTTTGAAGAAAAAGGCAGTAAGTGATAAGAAATAATCTTTCATAGCGCATTCTAAAAATCCATATCTCTTCCACTTATCAATTTATAAAAATCCTTGAAAAAGTCATTACGAAGTTAGTAAAATGATGGTTTGACTGAATGTTGAAAGATCTAAAATAAGTGCTTTCAAAACATAAAAACATCATCATTCAACTTT
>JBIIWQ010000177.1:0-5034 GCA_044338805.1 Crocinitomicaceae bacterium | reverse complement strand
ATAATTGTGGGGAAGATGTAGGGAAAGAAAAAAGTCAAACCGTTTATTTACAACGATTTGACTTTTAAAAATGTGCCCACGACTGGATTTTTTCAAGAACCATTTGTGGGACGTGCAATGGATGAAAGTATTAATCCGCTTCGCATCTTATTTTGCTTTTTCCATTTATGTTTCACTCGTGCGCTATCGCTCACGGATTCACTTAAAATGAAAAAAGCACCTTTTGCAATGCAAAAGATACTTTCATCAGAGTGCCCACGACTGGATTCGAACCAGCACACCACTGAAGGCACCAGCCCCTCAAGCTGGCATGTCTACCAATTTCACCACGTGGGCATTGTCAATTTTATTGAATTGAGTCTACAAATATAACCCATTTTGGAAGTTTTTAATTGAAAATTCTTTTACGTATCTAAAATTGTTCTGTCTCTTGACACTAAAAAAAATCAACTATCTTCGCAGTGATATGAAAGTAGTTTTCACATGCTGTTTTATTTTAATTGTTCAATTGTGCTTTTCACAAGGAATATATCCTGAATTGACATCTAAAATAGGTGATTATGAAACACCAATATTAGAGAAAAGAGTTGAAAACATATACCGTAATAAACTTAAAAGCAATCCAAAAGAAGAACTGAATCTTAAATTATGGAAGCTATATATTTATGATTCACTAAGAATTACAGGTAAAGCGGATACACTTTCAATGGAATTAGTTAAGAGTGAGATTGCATATAAATACTTAGAATCATCAAAAATTTACGCAAGACTTGGAAATATTGAAGTTGAAAATAACGAGTTCAAAAAAGCAATTTCTTATTATCATTTTGGGTTAAAAATAGGACGGAAATTCAGGGATGTTAAAACAATTGGCTCATTTCAAAGATTGATTGGTACGTCTTATTTAAAATTAGTCCAAAACAAAACTGCTGAGCAATATTTAAGGGAATCTCTCTCATCCTATAAATCAATAAATGATTCTTTGGGAATGGCAAATGCTTCTATTAGTCTTGGAAATGCAATGAAAGCACAAGAGAATCTAAAAGAAGGAATTAAATATTACCAAATGAGTCTTGATTTAGCAAAAAAGTTAAATAATCAACGATTAATTGCAGGTAATTATAATAATTTAGGGAGTATAGAGCGTAGACAAAAGAATTATAAAAAAGCTTTGGATTATTTTTTCAATTCTTTATATATTAATTTAAAAAGCAATAATCAACAATGGCAATCCTTCAATCTTCATAACATTGCGATGACTTATGAAGACATGCAACAGTACAATCAAGCCATTGAGTTTTTTAAAAAATCAAATGATATAAAAATTGAGATCGGAGATTCTTTATCGCTTGTTTCTGGTTACGAAAGTTTAAGTTCAGCTTATGAGAGGGTGAATGATTTTGAAAATGCTTATGAGTTTTTAAAATTACACATTAAATTAAAAGACACCCTGAATTTAGTGGAACAAGCTAATTTGTTAAAAACATTAGAAGCAAAATACCAATCTGCACAAAAAGAATCTGAAATTTCTCGTTTAAAGGTGACCAATGAACTCGAAGAAGTGAAGCGCCAAGGGTTGGAAATGAAAGCTCAGAAAAATGCAAATTTATTAACCTTAGCAATTTTTGCAGGATTGATTTTATTGGGAGGCGTAGGATTACTCTTGAAAGCTAATAAATCTCGCCGCAAAGCGAATGATTTGTTGAATTCGAAAAATGAAATTATTGGTAGTGCAAACGCTGCGTTGCAAAGCGCACTGAATGAACTTTCAGAAAAGAACAAAGAAATCATTGATAGTATTAATTATGCGACTTATATCCAACGGGCAACGTTACCGAATATCACACAACATACCTCGGATATGTTGCAGTTTGAATTGTTTTTTGCTCCAAAAGACATTGTTAGCGGTGATTTTTATTTTTCGTATCAATTATATAATCGATCTATCTTTGGTGTCGCTGATTGCACTGGACATGGCGTGCCTGGAGCGATGGTGTCATTAGTTGGGATGAATTCTTTGGAGAAAGTTATTCGTGAAGAAAAAACCATCGATACGGGAGAAATGGTTGAATCTTTGAATCAATATGTTTTGGAGAGTTTAGGACATGGGAGTGAAGAAATTAATGACGGTATGGATTTAAGTTTTTGTCATTTAGACCATGAAAATAATTTATTACATTTTACAGGGGCAAATCACACGACTTATATTATACGTGAGAATTCTATTGTTGATGAAAATATATTTAATGAGTATGTTCAACAAAAAGGCAGAAACGATACATTGACTTTAATAGCTTTGAATGGAACACGAAGACCTATTGGGAAATCTCATTCAACAATACCATTTAATGAAGTGATTTTCAAATTGCACAAAGGAGATCGCATCGTTTTATTTTCTGATGGTTATGCTGATCAAATTGGCGGGAATTTCTCCAAAAAGTTAAAAAAAGGAGCCTTGCTAGATTTTATTTTAGACTCTGGTAATTTGTCAGTTTCTAACCAAGTAGATTTTATGAAATCCAATTTCAATTCTTGGAAAGGGAAGCACGATCAAGTTGATGATGTGTGTATGTTGTTAGTTGATATTAAAAGTTGATTTCCTCCTCACTAAACCTCACGTCTTCCATAAAAGCAAGTTTGACCATTTGACCTATTTCAATCGTATAATACCCAAATTCTTCAGAAATCACACCAATCAATTGATAAATACCTTTTCCATAAAAAGGATATTTCCGTGCTGTTTCTGGGAAATGAACAGTGTCCAAAATATCGCCATTTCGATCGATAAATGTCCCGAAATACATCGGTTCGCCTTTGCCAGTGCGTGATTGTTTTAATGCTACCAAATACCCATAAGTTATAATTCGTAATCCTAGAAATTGATGAACTTCTTTTGATACCGTATGAATTGGAATTTCTTCTGCTAGTAATTCAAACGGATTACACAATGGGAAACCCAATAACTCCATCTGCTCAAAAGCTAACTCCAAGGACGATTCCGTCAATGTGGGTAAATTGAACTCTTTCTGTTCTTGTTCAAATAAAAGAGGAACGATATTCTTTTCCTTCGCTTTGTTATGATATAAATGTGCTTTCCACAACAACTCTTTCCTGTTTTCAGGAAAATCTCTTAAACCTCCAATTCTGATAATCAGAACCAATTGTTCCAATGGAATAAATACACGTTTCACAAGGTCTTCAAAGTTCTTGAATTCCCCATAATTAATGCGTTCTTCTAGAACTGAAACAATGAGTTTACTTTCAATTCCACTGACTAAAATAAACCCTAAAACGAGTTCTTTTCCATTCATAATACATTCATACGAGCCATTGTTTATGGATGGTGCAGTGATTATCGCTCCCCATGTTCGTGCTTCGTGTACATAAATTTCTGTACGGTAATAACCTCCAAAATTATTAATTGTGGCTGTCATATATTCAAGTGGATAATACGCTTTTAAATATAAACTTTGGTAACTTTCTACTGCGTAAGATGCAGAGTGTCCCTTGGAAAAAGCATATCCCGCAAAGCTTTCAATTTGTCTCCAAATATCTGTTGTGAGGGCTTCTGTAAATCCTTTTGCTTTGCAATTTCCAAAGAATGTTTCTCTTACTTTGTCAAACTCTGCACGGGATCTGAATTTTCCTGACATTCCCCTGCGCAATACATCGGCTTCAGCCAAGGATAAACCAGCAAAATGGTGCGCTACTTTTATAACATCTTCTTGATACACCATTACGCCATACGTGTCAGCCATGATCTCTTGCAAAATTGGATGGGCTTCTTTTCGTTTTTCCGGAAACCGGTGCCGTAAGATGTATTCCCGCATCATTCCTGATTGTGCAACTCCAGGACGAATAATGGAGCTCGCAGCAACTAATCCAAGATAGGTGTCTACTTGTAATTTCGTCATCAACATGCGCATGGCAGGTGATTCCACATAAAAACAACCAATCGCTTTTGCTGAACGTAGGATTTGTTTGATTTTTTCATCGTGTTTGAAATGGGCAACATCGTGAATGTCATGTGGAGGGTTATCTGGCTGATTGTAAGCAATTATTTCGAGTGCATCATGAATTTTCCCCAAACCTCGTTGACTTAGAATATCGAATTTAAACAAGCCTACATCTTCTGCTTCTAACATTGAAAATTGTGTAGTTGCATAACCTTTTGGAGGAAGAAAAGTGCCAGAATACCAAGAGATAGGTTTTTCACTGATTACAATTCCTCCGGCATGAACACTTAAATGGTAGGGAAGTCCCTTGATGTATTGACTGTATTTTAATACCAATTGTGATAGTTGATCGAGTTTTGTGATGTCGAATTTCCGTCTGCTTAACACATCAATTTCAGATTTTGGCAAACCGAAAACCTTCCCTAATTCCCTTACTGTTGCACGATATTGAAAAGTGTTGTACGTACAAAGTAACGCTGAATTTGGATAACGGTGGAAGATATAACGAGTCACATCATCTCGATCTCGCCACGAAAAATCGATATCAAAATCTGGTGGGTTTTTACGGTATAAATTGATGAATCGTTCGAAATATAAATCCAATTCAAGTGGATCAACATCCGTGATACGTAACAAATAAGCGACAATACTGTTTGCACCACTTCCTCGTCCTACATAAAAATAACCTTTTGATCGGGCGTAAGAAGTAAAATCCCACGTGATTAGAAAATAGGACAGGTAATCTTTTTGAGCAATAATATCAATCTCTTTTGCAATACGTGATGTGATTTCTTCTGTCAAAGTGGAATAACGATATGCGATTCCTTCTTGTGCTAATTGCTTGAGTAACGCTAAATCTTCAGTTTTACTTCCAGTGTATGTTGCAACATTTTGAGGAGTTGCTTCCTCTCCAAATTCAAAATGAACAGAGCAGGAGCGAAGTAGTTTCTGTGTGTTATCCAGTAATTGAGGAAAATCTTCAAATCGTTGTTCTACTTCTTTTGGTGAAATCAATTTTTCACTCTCAGCTGCTTGTTCTTCTTTTGGAAGTTTTGATAACAAGACATTCTGATCAATT
>JBIIWQ010000176.1:0-5086 GCA_044338805.1 Crocinitomicaceae bacterium | reverse complement strand
CACATTGAGAATCATCAAAACCTAACGTTTTTAAATATGAATTATCTAAAACTTTTTGGATTTTCTCCTCTAGTGGAATGGAATCATCTCTAAAAAATTCTATTGGCACTTCTGCAGCACTATTAGAACAACTATTAAATAAGGAAATACTTATAATTAGAATGATGAAATAGCGCATGAATAGTCGGTTGAATTAATTACTTTTGCTAAAGTTGAACGAAGATAAAACTTATTTTTAAATATGACTTTCACTTTATTAACAATAATATTAATTATTACAATTATTATATCACTTAATGCTTTTAAAGACAGCGCATTAATGAATAAGTTAATTTATTCGCCCTATCAATGCAAACATAATGGCGAGTATTATAGAATGTTTGGCCATATTTTAGTGCATGCAGACCCAACCCACTTGATATTCAACATGATGTCACTCTATTTTTTAGGAAGTCTACTTGAAAAAGAGTTCATGTTTCAATACGGCACTATAAACGGGGAAATACATTTTATTGTTTTGTACATTTTAGGTGGCTTGTTTGCTACTTTAATACCTTATATACGCAATCAAGATAACTCAAATTACCGATCATTAGGAGCTTCTGGTGCAGTATCTGCCGTTATTTTTGCAGCAATCATTTGGAATCCAACAATGGAATTGGGCTTATTATTCATTCCAATTCCAATTCCAGCATATATTTTCGGCCCTCTTTATTTAGCCTTTGAATATTGGGCTGATAGACGTGGTAATACAGGAATTGCTCACGATGCTCATATTGGGGGTGCAATTTTTGGGATACTTTACGTATTAATTATTAATATTGATAAAGGAAAAGAATTTTTCAGTCTAATTTTTTGATTTAAAAGATGCTTTATATAAATAACAACGGCTCAGTTCTTACTAGTGATGCTCCTACAATACATGCAGGTAATAGGGGACATGTATATGGTGATGGTGTATTTGAAAGTATTCGTATTATGAATGGAGTTCCATTGAATATGGAAAATCATATACGTCGCTTATTGGAAGGTGCAAAGGCGATAAAAATGCGTCCTGCAAGTTATTTTACAGTTCAATTTTTTGAGGAGAAAATTATTGAATTATGTCAGAAATCTGAGATTCTAGAGGGTGGTAGATGCCGAATATCTTTGGATAGAGTTACAGGTGGCGCATATAAACCGGAATCTAATGAAGCATGTTATTTCATAGAAGTTTATCATTATGAAACAAATAATTTTGAATTGAATTCAAAAGGGTTGGAGGTTGATCAATATACAGACATTAAAAAACAAAGAAATTTTTTATCCAATTTCAAAACAAAAAGTGGATTAATCTATGTAATGGCAGCAATCAATGCATCTGATCGCAAATTGGATGACGTTCTTATTGCCAATGATACAGGTGGAATACTTGAAAGCTCAAGTTGCAATATTTTTGTTGTCAGCAATAGTGTTTTGTACACTCCTGGGCTTGAAGAAGGATGCTTGGCTGGAACCATGCGCATGCAGATAATAAATTTAGCATTGAAGAATGGCATTAAAGTTTATGAATGCAATATACTGCCTCAGAACCTTTTAGCAGCTGACGAAATCTTCTTTACAAATGCTATCCGAGGTGTCAATTGGGTTAGTGGATATCGAACAAAACGTTATTTCAATAACATGTCTCGAAAATTTGTTGCTTTACTAAATGACCATTGGGAAAATCAATTTACCGAAACAATATAAACTCAGTTTAATAGAAAAATGTCAATCAGCAGGAGGGAGGAAGTTAAACAAGGAATGCTAGTAGCAATTGTTTTGAAAGAAGATCAACGCAACGGTGAATTAACGGAAGGAATTGTTCAATCGCTCTTAACAAAGTCCAATTTTCATCCACATGGTATAAAAGTTAAATTGGAAGATGGTTCTGTGGGACGCGTTCAGAAAATCCTTGAAGATTGAATTTTATAAGTCTGTTTCGCTTCCAATCAAAATAAATACCGTATCTTTGCCCAAGTTTCGGGGTAAATTCAGCTTATGAATTTTTCACAGTATGACAAGTCATTGCGATAAATGAATCATTAATTCGGTAAAACAATATTAAAACGCTGTTTTACAATCATTCATTTAGTATCAAAATGAAGGTTTTCAACTGTTTTTGAAACTGTATTAACCGTAACACCAATACAATCGAATGGCAAAATCTCAAGAGACATTTAATAAAAAGGAAAAAGAAAAAAAACGTTTAAAAAAACGTCAAGATAAACTTGTAACTAAAGCAGAACGAAAAGCAAGTTCTGAAGGCGGTTCATTAGAAAGTATGATGGCTTATGTAGATGAATT
This sequence comes from Crocinitomicaceae bacterium, assembly GCA_044338805.1. Taxonomy (GTDB): domain Bacteria; phylum Bacteroidota; class Bacteroidia; order Flavobacteriales_D; family Crocinitomicaceae; genus M0103. Next base: position 2,761 of record JBIIWQ010000176.1, on the reverse strand, counting down.
TGGAAACATTTCAGATACTCCGCCAGATCCAAATGTAGTGAAAAAGAAAATTAATGCAAGTAGCATTGAAATTGGAATTCCAAAAAGAACTGATGAACCTCAAGAAACAGGCCGTCAAGGAAAAGTTACTTATTTCAATGATTCAAAAGGCTATGGTTTCATCAAAGATTTAATGACCCAAGAAAATGTATTTGTGCATGTAAATGGTTTGACTGAAGAAATAGCTGAAAACGACATGGTTACTTTTGAGGTTGAAAGAGGCATCAAAGGAATGAATGCGGTTAGGGTTAAGAAATTCAAACCAGAATAAAGGATATTTATTTTTGATATTAGGAGCTGATAAGCTCCTTTTTTTTTGACCAAAAAATACATCTGGATAATGTAACTGAAGTTACACTCTCATTGAATCTGGTTGAATAATTTTGTTAAAAAACTTCTATGAAAAAAGGAACAAAAATATACAGTATTTTAAAGAACAAATGTCCTCATTGTCAAGAAGGTGATTTTTTTGAAGGTTCTTTCTTTAAAGGGAAACCAAAACTAACTTGTGATGTTTGTGGGACCAAATTAACAAAGGAACCAGGATTTTATCAAGGTTCTTATTATGTAGTTTATGCCTTAAGTGTTGCAGTTTTTGTAACCGTTTGGTGCACAATTAGTTTGTTCTTCAAAAGCGTCAGTTTTAATGGTATGCTTGCAGCAATAATTCTTAGTTTATTAGCAACTGCTCCAATTAATTATCCACTTTCAAAAATAATTTGGGCTAATTTTTTCTTTAAATTTAAAGCGAAAGAATAAAATCAAGAGTAAGAACAAAATTATTTTCAGGAATAGATAGTATATTGATTCATATCAGAATTTTTACATTAGATTGTACTATCAGTTAGTGGTAATTTGAATTGATTAAATTGTCTTATAATTAATATTATGTTAAATAGATTAATCAACCAAAAATGTAAATACTTCTAATTCCATCTTATTCTGCCCTTTTCAAACCATGCTTAAATGCAAGTAAACTAACAATCTTTTTTATCTGAAATTCTACCTACCGCGCAACTAACAAATGATTTTGCTTTTTGCAGGATTGAATTTGGATCTGTTTCTATTGGATATCCAAGATTTGCAAGTTTCTTTTCAACTATATCAATTTGATTCTCATCATTGTATTCAAATGAAACAGAATTTGATTGTAATTCAACCTGTGCGTTTTTAATACCATCAATTTTATTTAGAGCATTCGTGATTGTATTAGCACACCCATCACATTTTAAATTTTGTAAAATCTCAGTTTTTATCATTATTTCTAGTTTTTAATTTTGTTAATACACTCCTAAATAAATAAATCTCTTGGATCTAAATGCTTTTTGTTATGTTAAATAGAACTAAGCTTATTTCAATCGGTATATTAAGAATAATCAACTCGTAGCTTTGTTTTATACTTCACAGTTGTGATTTCTTTTTAGATTTTAGCAAATTACCAATTAGCATAACCACCTTCTAAATCAAACACTTTTTTAAATCCCATTTCTTTCATCATTGCTGCTGCTTTTCCACTTCTTCCTCCTGCTTGGCAATAAACTAAAACGGGTTTATTTTTATCCAACTTATCGATGTTTGACTTAAAGTTAGTGCCGTTGAAATCAATATTTTTAGCGTTACCAATATGTCCACCATTGAATTCACCACTTGTTCTTACATCAATTAATTGAGCTTCTTTATTTTCCATCAGTTTTTTGAATTCTGATTTTGACACTACCTTATTGACAACAGAAGAGCTTTGCTCCTGGTTACTCTGTGCTTTTGTTTTTGTGGTTTGCGCGTCTCCACAAGAAATAACAGATACCGTTAAAGCAAATAAAAGAATATGTTTTTTCATCTTATATAATTTAATTTATACCGCAATTTACAAATTGCAACATATAAATTGAGTAACATTTGTCACTTAACGTGAAATTGATAACAAATTACAATAGAATGCTCTATTCAGTGAAAAAAATTACTTTTGTATAAAGAAAATATAATGTTCAATAAAATTCAATTTTCACCTGTTTTATTAATCTTATTTAGTTCTTGTACACTTATTGAAAACACTAAATACGATAAAGTATAATTAAATGTTGACACGTGAAGAACAAAAACAATTGAATACTGAATTCTGGACAGAGTTCAGGAAATTCATGAGTCATTTTAAATCCTCCAACGGGAAACGAATAAACTGGATAAGTTACCCATCTGATGTTAAAAACGTTTATATCCGTTTACAAGCCGATGGAAAAGGAACACGTTTATGTCTTGATATACAGCCAAAAGACGATGGTATTCGTGCAATTATTTGGGAACAAATGACTGAACTAAAAAAGGTTATGGAGAGCAATATGACGCATGAAACTATTTGGTTGGAAAAGATGTGGAACGATGAAGGAAGATCCTTTTCTAGAATAATGTGGCAACAAGAAGATTTAGATTTTTACCTTTTAAAAGATAGAATATTGATTTTCGAATTCCTGAAAAATCGTTTAGTTGAATTCGATGCCTTTTATCAGGAATTTAAAGAAATTCTAATTTCTCTCACAGATTAGATTGCTTTCACTAAATTTGTATAAATTGTTAATCCTTTAAAAAGTAAACATGAAAAATTCGATATTAGTAATTTTATTAAACATATCAATCATAGGGTTTGCTCAAACGGACATATTTACAACTGATTTCCAAAATGGAATGCCATTAAATTACACACTTGTTGATAATGATGGTTTGATTC
>JBIIWQ010000175.1:0-5088 GCA_044338805.1 Crocinitomicaceae bacterium | reverse complement strand
ACTGTCTATAAAGACATTTATTGGGTGGGGGTTTCATACAGAACAAATGATGCCCTTGCTATTATATTAGAGTACAGATCAAACTCCTATTTTAGGATTGGCTATTCTTATGATATTACCCTTTCAAAATTGAGAAATTATTCTTCAGGATCTCATGAGATTATGATTGGAATCGATTTTGGAAAGGATTTAGTTAAGGTAAAAACACCTCGTTATTTTTAATTCAACAGATTATGAGCACAATAAACTATTTAAAATCGATTAGCTTAATTCTTCTTTTAAGTTTAAACTCTTGTATGAATTATCATATTAGACAAGGAAATCGTTCTTTTGAAAACCTAGCTTATTCAGATGCAATAGTGCATTATGAGAAAGTTTATCCTGAATCAACAGATTCAGAGGTGGAAATTAAACTTGCTGAATCATATTTCAAAGTGGGAAATATTGATTCAAGTGAAGTTATCTATTCAAATGCGTTAAAAAATGGAAATAGAAATCCCACTATATATTTTAATTACGGTAAAATATTGATGGAAAAAGGACGATATAAAGAGGCTAGCGAATATTTTAGTCTTTATCTCAAACAATACAAAAACAATTTAGTTGCGAAGATGCTTTTAGCTTCTTGTAATTCAATCAGAGAGCATTTTATTGATACTACACTTTATGTGTTGAAACCAATAATAGAAAACGAATTTAAAAATGCTTTCAGTATTGTAGAATATCAAAATGGTGCTGTTTTTGCTGCCGATAAAGAAGTCTTTTTTGGAAAGAAAATAAATGCATGGACAGGAAATTCATATCTCGATTTATATACAATACGCAAAGATGTTGAGGGAAATTGGTTAGCACCTAACTTACTGGCTGGAGATATAAATGGAAGATTTCATGAAGGACCTGCATGTTTTTCTGCAGATGGAAATAGTGTTTACTTCACTCGAAGTAATTACCAAAAGCGTAAGATGGTTGTAAATGAAAAAGATGAAAATAATTTGAAGATTTTTAAATCAACATTGATAGATGGTAAATGGAAAAAATTAGAGGAATTCACTTACAATAATGATGATTATTCAGTTGGACATCCTTCATTAACAGAGGATGGTAAAACGCTCTATTTTGTATCAGATATGCCTGGTGGATATGGAGGAACAGATCTATACAAATGTAGTTATGAAAATAATACATGGTTAAAACCCGAAAATCTTGGTGAAATGATAAATACTCCGGGCAATGAAATGTTTCCATATATTCATGAAGACGGCTCACTCTATTTTTCTTCTGATGCTCATAATTCAATGGGTGGATTGGATGTTTTTATTACATATAATAATGGTGCACGTTGGGCAAATCCTGAAAACCTCAATTATCCAATTAATTCACAAAAAGATGATTTTGGTTTTTCGTTAAATGATGATAATAAAAGCGGATTTGTTTCATCATCAAGGGATCAAGCGGATAAAATGTATTCGTTCGATAAAGTGCCTCCAACGTTTAATCTGTATGGAATCGCGCATGAAAAAGGAAGTAAAATTGCAATCGAAGGGGTAAATGTAGAAATTACGAATTCAACAACTGGAGAAGTTATTAATCTTGTCAGTGATAAAAGAGGTTCCTTTAAGTTAAAACTGCAACCAGAAACTAAGTACTTACTATACTGTACAAAAATTGGTTGTTTTTCGAAAACAGATCAAATTTCAACCATAGGACTAAAATATTCTCAAGATTTCTTTGCTGATTTTGATGTAGAACCAATTATAATTGACAAACCTATAGTTTTGGAAAATATTTACTACGATTTTGATAAATGGAATATTAGAGAAGATGCAGCTATTGAATTAAATAAATTAGTGCGTATTTTAAATGATAATCCCAAAATCGAAATCGAAATGGGTTCTCATACAGATGCTAGAGGAAGCGATCAATATAACTTAGTTCTTTCAGAAAAACGTGCGCATGCAACTGTCGATTATTTAATTTCTTGTGGAATCGAACCAAGAAGATTAACATATAGAGGCTATGGGGAAACAATCCATGTAAACCAATGTGAAAATGGTGTTGAATGCTCAGAAGATGAACATCAAAAAAACAGACGAACTGAATTTAAAGTGAAAAAAGTAAACTAAGCAGAAAATTAGTTTTAAACAAAAGCCTCGTTAGTAGTAACGAGGCTTTTGTTTAAATAATATTCTTTTAAGAAATAATCTTCCCATCCCCCATTTCTATTATCCGATCTGTTTTTTTAGCAAAATCGCCATCGTGGGTCACAACTAACAAAGACAAATGTTCTTCAACGGATAATTCTTTAAAAATATCAAATACAATATCTGAATTTTTACTGTCCAAATTACCTGTTGGCTCATCCCCCATTATTATTGATGGATTATTAATTAAGGCACGAGCGATGGCTACGCGTTGTTTTTGTCCACCAGAAATGCGACTAGAAAGTTTTAAAGCCTGATCATCAATACCTAATAATTTAAGTTTCAACATGGCATCATGTTCAATTTCTTGATACGTTTTTATTCCTAATTTCTTAGCTGGCAACATTACATTTTCCAAAACTGTAAACTCTGCCAAAAGATAATGAAACTGGAACACAAAGCCTATTTTCTCATTACGAATACGTGCCAATTTATCAGGTGTTTCACCAGAGATAAGTTGACCATCTAGAAACAATTTCCCCGTGTAATCCGTATCCATTGTAGAAAGTATGTAGAGTAACGTTGACTTTCCGCATCCAGATTTCCCCATGATTGATACAAATTCTCCTTTTGCCATTTCAAAAGTAATATCATTCAAAATTTGTATCTCAACAGGTTTTTTGAAAGATTTAAAAATATGTTCTGCTCGAAGTATTGTTTCCATTATTATTGCCCTCGTATTATATCTACAGGATCTATTTTTTCTGCCTTTCGTGAAGGAAAATAACCTGCGAAAAATGTGGAAATCATAGCAAACGTTATCCCAATAATATAATACCCAATTTCATAATTTATTGGGTATGTTTTAATCGTAGGCAGCGCGGCTGTATCAAATGGTGTTCGGTCAATAATAACCGTTACGATATAGCCTAAAATTAAACCAAGTAAGCCACCTATAAAGCCAATAATCAAAGCTTGACTTATAAAAATCCATTTTACATCTTTACCAGAAAAACCCGTTGCTTTTAAAATTGCAATGTCGTTCATTTTCTCATAAATGAGCATATTTAAGATATTATAAATCCCAAAACCAGCAACAATCAAAAGCGTTATTGAAACCGCATAAGAAATCAATGTTCGAATAGAAGAACCTGTTTCAAACTGAGCATTTGCCGTTTGAATATCAATAGCCGTTAAATCGAATAATTCACTCATTTTTATTGCAAGTGCTGGAGCTTGCTCCATGTTAAAAAGCTTGATATTAATATCAGTAATGTAATTATTTGATTGTCCCATTATTCGCTGAGCCATTTTTATGTTCACGTAACTTTGTACATTATCAACATCTGCAATTCCACTTTGATATAAACCTACAATTTTCATTGCTTGAATATCACCTTTCGGCGTAGCAATTTGAATAACCGCTCCAACTTGTAAGGAGAGTTTCTTTGAAACACCAGCACCTAGAATTATCCCATTCTCATTTTGAGCAAGATCCTTCAAAGAACCTTCAATAATATATTCATTGAGGTTATATAATTCACCCTCTTTTAAAACTTCAATACCGCTTATCACTCCATTTATCTGAGTTGTCCCTCCCAAATAAAATGCTTGTGCTTTTACTTGAGCTGTGACACCTTTTACGTAAGCTTGTTCACTTAAAAAAGCTATCAAAGGAATGGCATTATGAATTCTGATCTGGCTTGTTTTAGGTTTAATTGATTTCACCACCTTTTCTTGGGAAGCGTATGGTGAATATAAATCCACGGGTTGTTTTATTGTCGGTTTAATTTCATTGTACAAGTGGAGATGCGGCGTTCGATTTAAGATTAACCCATCTAATAAGCCGTTCAAACCTGTCATGAAACTCATCATGATAATGTACGCACCAATTCCAAAAGTGACCCCCAAAGCAGCAATCAATGATTGTTTTTTACGCGACCATAAGTGAGTTCGTGATATAGAAAAAAGTAATCTATATTTCATTATTCTGGTTTATATATAATAGTACTTTCAGTAATACCAGATAAAATTTCAATGTAATTCCAATTTGAAAGACCTGTTTTAACAGATACTTTTCCATTTTCTGTTTCAACTTTATTACCTGGGAGCAAATAATCTCTTGGTATAACCATTGCATTTTTCTTTTCATTAATGACAATATTCCCTTCACCAGTAAGCCCCATATACATTTTCTTCGGTGGATTGACGAATTCAGCTTCAATCTCGAATGTTTGGGTTCTTTCATCCATTTTAGGAGAAATCTTAGTTATACTAGCATGAAATACTTTGTCTTTGAACGCTTCTAATGTTACCACTATTTTTTGTCCCATTTCAATTTCTGAAATATCAACTTCATCTATTAACATCTTCAACTTAAAATTATTTTGATTTCCTAAAATTGCCAATGGCTCCTGCATTGAAACGAATTCACCTTTTTCTTTAAATAATTGGAATACCTTTCCTGTAATATTAGATTTAATCGAATAATCATCTGTACGCAAAGCACTTGCATTCACATTGTTTTTTGATTGATTAATCTGATTTTTTAATTCTTTTTCTTTCCTAATTATTTTCTTCTTGAGCGATTTATAATTGTTCTTAGATACTTCATAACCCAATAAAGCATTATCGTATTCAAATTTAGAACTTGCATTTTTGTCATACAAGGCTTTAAATCTGAAAAAATTCAATGAATCATTTTGCATTTTTAATTTCGATGATTGCAGGTCCAAACGCATTTCTTCCAGCAAGTTCGCTTCACCAGAATATGAATCTTTCAAGAGTTCATAATTCAACTCTGCATTTTGCTGATTGATTTGAATTGGCTTATTTGAAATTAAGAAAAGAAGATCCCCAGCATTCACTATATCTCCTTCTTTCACTTTGATTTCATCCAAATATCCAGAAATGGAGGCGTTCACCTTGTAAACATCTTGCGGTTCGA
>JBIIWQ010000174.1:0-5097 GCA_044338805.1 Crocinitomicaceae bacterium | reverse complement strand
TTTAATGGTTATTTGTACTTTGAAATTATGAGATTTGTCAGCTACCACACTGATATTCGAAACTTTCCCTTCAAAAACACGGTTGTTGTAAATGTCAACTTTAGCTTGTACAACTTGATTTAATTTAAATTTTAAAATATCACGCTCCGGAACATTAACCGTCAACTTCAGAGATGAAATATCTGTAATTTCAACTAAGGGTGATCCGGCTCCAATAACAGATCCTAAATCAACTAGTTTCTTTGTAATAACGCCAGAAAAAGGAGCGGTAATATTTGTGCTTCTCAATTGCTTTTGAATTTGCTTTTTTTGAATTTCTGCTGATCGCACACCCAATTTTGTTTTTTCAATCTGCATTCCAGAAATAGCATTGTCTTTTGCCAAATTAGAATAACGATTGTCATCATTTTTCTGTCCTTCCAATGAAACTTCTGCATTCTCTAACTGAAGTTGTAGCATTTCATCATCAATTTTTGCAATAACTTGACCTTGCGTTACACGGTCTCCTTCTTCAATAGATAAACGAATGATTTTTCCTTGTGCATCAGAACCAATTATATTCTGACGAACCGGTTCAAATGTTCCTAGAAAAGAAAAAGCGCTTTCGAAGGTGTGCATTTGTGGACTGACATCTTCAACTAAGACAGCAGCTTCCATGTTGTGGATATATATTTTCTTTTCGACAGCTGATTTATTTGAAAGCAATTTCATTACTGTCAGGCCAACTAATACTAGTGCGATGATTGCGATGGTAAGTGTTCGTTTATTCATTGTTATTTTATTGATAATGTTCCTAAAAATTATTTAATGTTTCCAATTGATTTTAAATATTCCAATTCAGCTTGTCTTAATTGAATGTATGCCGATACTACATTTGTTTGAGCTTGTTGACGATTGTTTTCGGCTGTAATAAGATCATTTGATGATACCGTACCTTGTTCAAATTTTGATTCTGTTTGTTTGTAAACTCGATCCGAAAGAATCAATTGCTCTTGAGAAATGGCTAATGAACTTTTTTGAACCTCAATTTGTCTTTTGGTAGCTGCCGCTTTCATATCTAATTGTTGCAAAATCAAATCATGTTGATTCGTTAATTTTTCAGCATTCAACGCATTAACTTTTTGTTTATGAAATTTTTCTAAACCATCAAACAACTTCCAATCTAATTTTAAACCTAAAAATGCACCTTCTATTCCTGTGCGATAATCGTCTTCAGGCTTCATGTTGTAATTGTAATTATAGGCAGCATAAAAAGTTAAACTTGGTAAATAAGCCATGTTCGTTCCTTTTCGTTCTTCAACATTCATCTTTTGTTGAGCCGCCAACATTTCTAACTCTGGATAGTTGATTGTTCCGCTATCAACTAAAATTGATTGCTCTACCAAATTATCAACTGGAACAGAAATAATCGCTTTCGAATCCATTCCAATCAATATTTTCAGTAATGTTTCTAATTGATCTTTTGTTGCAAGTATTGATTCTTTAGAATTTAAAAGTGAAAGTCTATTAATTTGAAGTTTATCTGCTTCAGTTTGAATTACTAATTCTTGCTGAACCATTGCGTTCATGTTGCTAATCAATTTATCCATGTTAGCAATATTACTAGTGATATAAGTCAATTGTTTCGTTATTGCTTGAAGGTTAAAATAAGTGCTTGCGACTTGATGTTTAACATCTTGAGCAGTCATTCTTTGTTGAATTTCTACAATTTCTGCATTGATTTTAAGTGCTGATAACCCATAATTGACTTGCGGATTATATAATATTTGAGTTAATTGTAGCGTGTTGCTCAATACAAATGGTACACCAAATTGCACTGTAGAAAAGGTTCCCGCTGGACCACCAAAAAATGCTGCTGGAACAACTTGACCTTGTATTATAGCATTATACTTATAATCACCACTGTACGCTAATTGAGGTAAACGAGCAGCCATATAAGCGCTTCGTTCTTTTTTATTTATTTCAATGTCTAACAAGGAGTTTCGTATAGATAAATTAGCTGTGTCGGCCATTTTTAGACAAGTTTCAAGATTCAATTCTTGCCCTTGTGCAGAAATACTACTGATAATTCCAATCAGAAAAAAAAGTTGTTTTTTCATTTGAGTTTATTTTGTGGTTTTTGAATTAATAGGAAATAAATAGTTTACAAGCATTTCAGTCACATTTTGCTTGTGTAATAATAAGTTTGATGTATAGTCTTCATGTGAAATTCCATGAATTCCTTGCATTAAATTTTTAGCCATAATTGGATATTGACAATTTGACATTATTAACAAGGTCAAACTTAGAATGTTTATTTTTCTCATTTTACCCTCGGCTTGAGCTTGTGCACATTCATTAAAAATACCTGAAGCGGCAATTTTTTCAAAAAAACAAGCATGATCGATTGAGCAACCTTCTTCTCTGTTCATTTCAGTAATAATAAATACAGGTAATTCAGGATGTTTAGACAGGAATTCAAATTCTCGATCTATGAAAATGCGCATTTTATTTTCTATGGATTGATCAGAACTGAAAACAGTCATCATGGAAGTAACAAAGTCCTCCATAGCAGTCTCAAAAATTATTTTAAAAAGCTGACTTTTAGACCTAAAATAGTAATTAACTAGAGCAACATTCATTCCTGCTGCTTTAGAAATCTCACGAGAAGAACATCCAGCAAAACCTTTCGCCATAAAAACGTGTCTAGCAGCTTCCTTGATTTTTTCTTCTGTTGTAACGTCTTTTTTCATTATCAAATGAATTTAGACGACAAATTTAAACAACTATTTTAAACACTTGTTTAAAACACATGATTAATTTGTTAATTTATTTTAAAATGTAGACCTAGAAGTTAGAGCTAGAAATTAGACTTGGAATAAATAATCGTTTTGAAAAGAATTATGAATCCCAAATCCCGAATTATAAATTCTGAATTTAAACCGCTACATTATGTTCCCTCAACGCATCATTCAAAGATGTTTTCAAATCTGTTGATTCTTTGCGTTTCCCAATTATTAAAGCACATGGAACTTGAAAATCACCTGCTGGAAATGACTTTGTATATGACCCCGGAATTACAACAGAACGCTCAGGTACATAACCTCTATATTCAACTGGTTCGCTCCCAGAAACATCAATAATTTTTGTGGATTTTGTCAATACAACATTAGCGCCCAATACAGCTTGTTTTCCAACATGCACTCCTTCAACAACGATGCAACGTGACCCGATAAAAGCATCATCTTCAATGATAACTGGTGCAGCTTGCAATGGTTCTAAAACTCCTCCAATTCCAACACCGCCACTTAAGTGAACATTTTTTCCGATTTGAGCACACGAGCCAACTGTTGCCCACGTGTCGACCATCGTTCCTGAATCTACATAGGCGCCTATGTTTACATAAGAAGGCATTAATATTACTCCTGAAGCAATAAAAGCTCCATATCTGGCAACAGCTGGAGGAACAACTCTAATTCCCAATTCCTTGTAATTGGTTTTTAACGCCATTTTATCATGAAATTCAAACGGACCAACTTCAATAGTTTCCATTTTTCGAATAGGGAAATAAAGAATAACTGCTTTTTTTACCCATTCATTTACAGTCCATTCTCCATTTTCATTCGGTTCCGCAACACGCAATAAACCTTTGTCAATATCTTCAATTACTATATTTATTGCATTAATTGTTTCCGTTTGACTCAATAATTCACGGTTTTCCCAAGCTGCTTCGATAATAGATCTCATGTTCAAATATTTTTGCCAAAGATAGTTATCTTTACAACCATGGGAAGAATTGTAGCAATAGATTTTGGATTAAAAAGAACAGGTTTGGCGATAACAGATGAAATGAACATCATCGCTTCGCCATTAACAACAGTTGAGTCCAAAGATTTAATGACTTTTCTCAAAGAATTGACACTCAAAAATTCAATTGACACGCTTGTTCTTGGTGAACCAAAACGCTTGAACAACGAAGATACCCACATCACGGAAAATGTTCGCATGTTGAAAGCGTCATTAGAGAAAGAATTCCCAACAATGAAAGTTGTGATGATTGATGAACGCTTTACGTCAAAAATGGCTTTTCAATCAATGATTGATAGTGGAATGAAAAAAAAACAACGACAAGAAAAAGGAACGGTCGATATGATTAGCGCTGCGATAATATTGCAAGGTTATTTGGGGTGAGTTTGAATTTGTATTAGAAATTCCATAAAATATCATACACAATTCTTTACTTTTCATTGATTCCCTTATTTTTGTATAAAAAATTAGCAGAATGATTTTACCTATTGTGGCATACGGCGACCCGGTATTGAAAAAAGTGTGTGAAGAAATCACGGAACAACAACCGGATTTAGATCTGTTGATTGCCAACATGTACGAAACAATGTATCATGCTTCTGGAGTTGGATTGGCTGCTCCACAAATTGGGAAGGCGATTCGCTTATTTATTGTTGACGGAAGTCCTTTTGCTGAAAGTTCAGATGATCACGACGACGATGATGACTATGAAGAAGAAGAATCTGAGCCAGATCCAAAGGCTGTTGGAATAGAAAATTTCAAAAAAGTGTTCATCAATCCAATTATTGAAGAAGAGGATGGTGAAGAGTGGGGTTTTCATGAAGGTTGTTTATCGATCCCGAAAATTAGAGAAGAAGTATTTCGCAAAGAAAGAATTCTAGTTTCATATTATGACGCACAATGGAATTTCCATGAAGAATGGTTTGATGGATATGCTGCTAGAATTATTCAACATGAATATGATCATATTGACGGGATTCTTTTCACTGATCATTTATCTCCTTTAAAAAGAAGACTTTTATCAAAAAGATTGCAAAATATTTCGAAAGGTGAAATTAAAGTAGACTATAAAATGAAATTTCCAGTTGTCAAAAAAGGAAGATAAAAAGCTTAATATAGAAAAATGAAAAGAGGATTTGGGATTGTATTGATAGTATTTGTTGGTTTGACTTATTCTTGTGGGAGTGATTCTAAAAATCAAAAAACAAAAGAGGAAATTGAATCAAGTATCAAAGAAATGGAAGATTCTTTGAGCCACATGCAAGTTAATATAAATCAAAATGCACCGATACCAAATATCGCTCATCAGGA
>JBIIWQ010000016.1:0-16512 GCA_044338805.1 Crocinitomicaceae bacterium | reverse complement strand
AGTTTGTTGGCCACCACAATGTTACCCAACAAGTGGTGATGTTTATGTAACGCCAAATACAGTTGGAAATCCAGCTCCAACTATTGTAAATGGAACATCAACAACGACTAATGCTGAATTGGCTGAATTAAAACCAAGAATTACTCCAGATCCAGCAGTGGCAACTTCAGCTTTGTATAGATACTATATCACAAGTGTTGCAGGTGTTTATTTAGACTCTATTGACGTAAGCATTAATTATGTTTTAGCAGTTACTACTTTAAAGCAGCCTACAACATTAACAATTAGCCCAAATCCAGCAGATGATAATGTTAAAATTGCATTAGATGGAATTGAAAATTCTACGGTTAAGATTGTTGATGTATTAGGAAATGTTGTTTACAACGAATCAATCAACAACGGAACAAAAAATATCGATGTTTCAAATTTCAAAAATGGCGTTTACTTTGTTTTAGTTGAAGCATCAGGAATTAAATCGTTTAATAGAAAATTAATTATTAGACATTAATTTTATCTTTATCATATTTAAAAGATCGTTTTCGGACGGTCTTTTTTTATGCCTTTTATTTCCTTCTTTTCTTATCTTTGAAACTAAATAAGTACTAATTTCTTTGCTATTATTGAAATCAATTGTAATCATATATTTATTATTCGCTTGTGTTTCAAATGCGCTTTCTCAGCAAAATTCACTCTTAATTCAGTCTTATTTTAAAGATCGGCTTTTTGACAACTCAAAAGCTACGTCGTTTCAAGGGTCCTCCTTTTTACCAGCTTTCGAAAGTGAATACGATTTGAATTTTGTCAATAGAGACTCTTCTATTCTCTATTATGATGTTACGGAAGTACTTTTTAAAAAGCATTTATTTGAAGTAAAGGGAAACAATTATTACCTAACAATTTCTCCTATTGTTGATTTTTCAATTGGTAAAGATCGAAAAGACACAACTAATCGTCGTTTGTTTCAGAATACACGAGGTATTTTTATAGAAGGAGATCTTTTAAAGAATTTTTCATTCACGACAGCGATTTATGAAAATCAAAGTCGTTTGTCTAATTACGAAAGCAATTATTATTCCTCAGTAGGCGAATTGTACCCGAACCAATCAACAGGAATTTATACGACTCAAAATGCAGTTATCCCGGGAAGTGGACGAACAAAAGCATTTAAAGCAGATGGTTTCGATTATGGTTATGCTGTTGGAAATATTGTTTACAAACCTCATCGTTCCATTTTGCTAATTGCTGGAAACACGAGTCAATTCATTGGAGATGGCTATCGCTCACTTTTTTTATCAGATAATGGTGCACCAGCTCCGTTTTTAAGAGGCGTTTTCCAACTTTCTAAGAAATGGCAATTCAATTACTTCCGAATGCGATTGATCAACTTGATGCGCAGACCTGTGAGTTCGTCCGTTGAATCCTATTATGAAACCAAAGGTTTTTCAGCTAATTATTTGACATTTCAACCGACAAAAAAAATTGTAATAAGTCTATTTGAAGGAATAATTTGGTCGAAAGGAGATTCCATTGTTTCAAAATCAGTCAATCCGTTATTTTATAATCCTGTACCTTTTGTTGCTGAATTTGCATTAGCCGAAAAAGAAATCAATTCCGTTTTGGGATTGAATTTATCTTATTCTCCATTTCAATCACATAGATTATATGGTCAATTTGCCATTGGAAATTTAAAAACCAATCAAATTGCTTTTCAACTTGGATACAGAGGGTACAATTATTTTGGTTTAAAGAATTTCATGCTTCAATTGGAATACAACAATGTTTCAAAAGACATGTATTCGTCAAATAACCCAAGGTTAAATTACAGCCATTACAATTTACCATTAGGTCCCGCTAAAGGCAATGCTTTTCAAGAAGTAATAATTAGATCTAATTATGAAATCAAACGCGTTTATCTTGATGTGAAAAGTATACTATATCTTCTTAAAGATTACACCCCATTGGATTTGTTGCCAGTTAATAAAAACCTTACCCAACAATCAGGATCGATCTTTTTACAGCAAATAGAACTGGGATATCGCTTTAATAAAAAAATGAATTGGAATGTTTACGGTAGTTGGCAATTTCGCTCAGAGAATCTTTCGAAAACTCAACTTACCAATCAGTTTTCAATTGGTTTAAGAACGGGGATTAATAATCACTACAACGATTTTTGATGGGTAAATTAACCTGCATATTTTTATTTGTTCAATTGACTGTTTATGGTCAAGGTGGAGTTGGTGTGCTTTATGAAGAAATGCCCAATGATTCCGTTTTACCGTTAAGTAAAGAAATACACACTTCTTTAAAACCAGAAATAAGAATTAATAATCCAACAATTGGTTTGATTCCATTAAAATCAAAATCCTCTCCTTTTTGTTTCATTACACCAGTATCTGATTTAAATTATCGCTATACAAGTCAATCTCACTATAGATTAGGTGCAGGAATAAGTATTGAAAGTATTTCAAATAAAAAAATCTATTACCGAGCAAATATTTTAGGTGGAACTGGATTTGGCGATTCCTCTTTTTCTTCTCGCGGTTATTTTATGAAAGGTACTTCTTCCAACTATTCCTACCTTGATGCACGCGGACGCATCTCTTATACGCCAAATTCTATATTTAATTTTCAAATTGGGTTAGATCAAAATTTTATTGGCGAAGGAAATCGCTCCTTATTATTGAGTGATTATGGAACACCCTCCCCTTTTGGATTGATTCGTGCAAAATTTTGGAGAATTGAATATTCCATCATGTATCAGTTTTTTAGAGAAAAAGTTAATTCTAATTGGCAAACAAAAAACGGTGCCACTCACCATATCAGTTTCAACGCTACAAAATGGTTGAATTTTGGAGTATTTGAATCAGTCATCTTTCAACCAAAAGATACGATGCTTAATCGCGGTTATGATGTTGAATATTTGAACCCCGTAATCTTTTATCGTCCCCAAGAATATGCGCTCGGGTCATCAGACAATGTTTTGATTGGCGCAAGTTTTTCTGCTAAATATAAAAGTCATGTGCTCTATGGACAACTTATTTTAGATGAATTTTCATTAACAGAAATCAAGAAAAAATCTGGTTGGTGGGCAAATAAATACGGTGGACAAATCGGGGTAAAAGGCAGATTTAACTTGGGAAAGACCGCTAGTTTTTACCGCATTGAATATAATTCAGTAAGACCATATACCTATTCACATATTGGTTCAGGGCAAAATTACGGAAATCAAGGGTTGACATTGGCGCATCCGTATGGATCAAATTTCATGGAACTTTTGGGAGAATTTAAAATTCAAAAAGGAAAATGGGCTTTAAAATCATTTTTCAGTTATTTTCTTCAAGGATTAGATAAAGATGGCTTCAGCTATGGAGGAAATGTATACCAACCATATAATAATAGACCCTATGAATATGGCCATTACATTGGACAAGGGAAAGGAAATAACGGATTTAGGGCTATAATAACAGTATCCTACCAAGTAATGAAATTCGGTAATCTTCAAGCCTTCTTTGAAAACCAATACCGCTATAACAGTGCTTTTAATAAATCGAGTTACATTCCGATGATTGGTTTGCGCAGTCAGTTGTGGAATGATTATCGGAATTATTAAAAAAAAGGCGATTAACTTAAAAGTCAACCGCCTATATCTAACTGCACATCGTATTGTTTGATTAGATTGTTAAAGTCCAATAATGTGGCGTAATTCCACTTCGGTGACACTCCTTTTTTTACCTTCTTGATTGAGATAGGTTCTGTTCACCAAGCGACCATGAATGGCAACTTTTTTACCTTTTTCTGCATATTCTTGAACGAATTGTGCCATGTTTCCCCAGGCAAAAATACGGTGCCATTCTGTATCGGATTTTATTTTTCCGTTATTTGCTCGAAAGGTTTTATCTGTTGCCAAACTGAAGCGAGCAACTTTGCTGCCGTTGTCAAATTTTGTGATTTCTGTTTGGGATCCGATGTTCCCAATGAGTGTTATGTGATTTCGTATTGCTGTCATGATTTGAATGATTTGAATGATTTGAATGATTTGAATGATTTGAATTTATAAGATAATTAAGTCGTTTACTTCAACTTCTGAGATGCATTTTCGTGCGCCGTTGTCTTTATAAAATCGAGTGACAAGCTTGCCTTCAACGGCTAAATCCATTCCAACAATACCCAATTCTTCCAAAACTTGCACCCATCTTCCCCAAGCTGTAAGGCGGTGCCAATTACTTCTTGTTTTTGTTTTACCAGTTTCGTCTAAATACATTTCTTTTGTAGACATTGTAAACTGTGCTATTTTTCTTCCATTTGCCAATTCAACAACTTTCGGAATTGAACTTACTTTTCCTATTAAATTTACGTGATTCATATTTGAGGTTTTAAAGGAGCCGATTTGTCGACTCCGAGTTTGTGGTTTAAAATTATTTTGTTGCTGGTTCGCTTTTCGGATTCAAGACTAAAAACTCCGTCGCTTCAATGATCGTAGCATAGCGTTTTTCGCCAGTTTTCGTTTCATACGATTGATGAATAAGCTTCCCTTCCAGGATTACTTCTTGCCCTTTATTGAGCGCTTTTTTAGCTCGTTCAGCTATTTTCCCCCAAGCATTTACGGTATGCCATTGTGTGTTGTCATGCCACTGACCATCTTTGTCTTTGTAACTTTCATTGGTTGCCATTGTGAAGCGTGCCAATGTTTTACCTGTTTCGAAAGTTGTTACTTCCGGTTGTGCCCCAAGGCGGCCAATCAAACTCACTTTGTTTCTTAATGTGTTCATGTTGTAATTTTTAAAAGTTTGAAAAAATTGATTTGTAACCCTATCAGAAGTCATTTTCTGTATTCGACACTGCAAAATTGCGGCACTATCAAAAGCACATTCGGTTATTTGTCGTTTTCTTTCGATTATCTTTCGTTTTTAAACGGTTAATATCACTTAAAGCGTTTCTATTAATGGTTTTATGAAGAAAAAATAAATTCTAATAAAAATTGGTTTTCTATGAAAGAATGTCAAACATTAATAAATCAATTAATTATCTTTGGGTTAAACCGTTCATATTTTTATCATGGCTCGAACACTTTTGTTTTTTCTCAGTATTACACTTTTGTTTTCTTTTTCAGGTTATTCGCAGAAAACAGTTCAAACAATTAATTATGACGGAGGCGACGTTTATGAGGGAGAAATGGAGAGTGGTATGCCAAATGGCACTGGAAAAATGACCTGGATAAGTGGATCTAGCTATATTGGAAGTTGGCGAGACAATTTTCAAAATGGTCATGGCACAATGATTTGGGAAACTGGCGATGAATATGAAGGAGAATGGGTAATGGGCGTTCAAAATGGCTACGGAAAAATGACTTGGGAAAATGGTGATTATTACGAAGGGAAATTCAAAGATGGTTTGCTGGAGGGAAAAGGAACCATGTGGTTTGAAAACGGAATTATTCAAAAAGGAAAGTGGAAAGAGAATCAATTTATAGGTAAATAAAAGAAGGTTAATTATACATCCATGGGTTTTTTAGACACACCAAATCATTCATATAGAGACTTTTACGATATCGCTCGTTTTCGTTTAGCGTGGCGAATAAATATAATTCTAACCTTTACTTTATTCGGTGCAACAACCTTTTATTTTTTTAACAATCCAATTACAGCAATTCAATATTTTTCAGCTTTTATTATCGCTATCATCGGGGTAATCTACCTAGTTGTCACAAAGAAATATATCTTGGTTTCTTATTTCATGGTAATAAGCTCCATGATTTTAGTAATAACCACCATGTTATTCACGCTTGATGTTACGCATCTAGTAGAGCCACTTTGGTTGATAATTATTGCTATTTTTTCCTATTTTAATTTAGGGAAACGAACTGGGCATATCGTACTTGGAATTGTTGGTATTGCTGTTTCATACTACTTATTTTTCAAACTCAACGATAATCTCACATTAAAACGGATTCTTACTTTCAATGAATTAATTGGATTAATCATAGAATTTTCGATTTGTTTTTTTGTTGTTGGATACTTTATTTTCAATTTCATTGAAACCACAACTAATGCTGAGAAAAAATCTCGTGAAGCAAATGACGCACTGAACGAACAAAATAAAATGATCAATCTTCAAAATGAAGAAAAGACCGTTTTATTGCAAGAAATTCACCATCGCGTTAAAAACAATTTGCAAGTTATTACCAGCTTATTGCGTTTGCAATCTGCCGATATTGAATCCACAGAAACAAAAACACATTTTACCGATGCTATTAATAGAGTAATGACAATGTCCTTGATTCATCAAAAAATGTATGAATCCAAAAATCTTTCTCAATTGGATGTTTCAGATTACTTCGAGACATTAATAAAAGATTTAATTCGTTCTTCGTCTGTTAAGATTCCAATTGAAATTTCAATAAACTCTAAATTAGAAAAAGTTGGATCTAAAACGATTGTTCCGCTGGCATTAATGATTGCTGAACTTGTTTCCAATTCAATTAAACATGCTTTTGACGATAGTGGTAAAATTGTTGTTAATCTAAGTGCCGAAAAAAATAACGTATTTGAACTGACGTATAAAGACAATGGCGTTTGGAAAGAACAAACCAATAATAACTCATTTGGTTTACAATTGATTGAAACATTAATTGAACAATTGGAAGGGACTAAATCAGTACAAACAACGGATTATGGCACAGAATATATTATTTCTTTAACTAATTTAGACGTTTAATTCTAAAATAAAGCTTTTTAAATAACAGCAAAAATGTTTACAGGTATTATAGAGCAATTGGGTGTTGTAAAACACATCAAAAAAGAGAACAGCAATATAGAATTTACTATTGGATCTTCGTTTGTTTCTGAGTTAAAAATTGACCAAAGCGTTGCTCATAATGGCTGCTGTTTGACAGTTGTTTCATTAAATGACAATGAATATACGGTAACCGCAATTAAAGAAACTTTAGAGAAAACGAACTTGGGCACATGGAAAGTTGGAACGAAAGTAAATCTTGAACGTTGTATGCAAATGAATGGTAGATTAGATGGTCATATTGTACAAGGCCATGTTGATACCAAAGCTGAGTGTGTTCAAATTGAAGATCAACAAGGAAGTTGGAAGTTCACATTTAAATACCCTGGAGAAAATGTTACCGTTGAAAAAGGATCGATTACAGTGAACGGAACAAGTTTAACCGTTGTGGATTCTAAAGACAATCAATTTTCTGTTTGTATTATTCCATACACCTATGAACATACCAATTTCCATCAATTAGAAATTGGAGATACTGTAAATTTAGAATTTGATATTATTGGCAAATATGTTGCGAAGTTGATGGGAAGGTAAAAATTTAATCTGATTATTTCATTTTTAAACACCATTGATCCTCCTCATTTCAATAACTAATTCAGAATCAATTATTTTAATAATAAAATAAAACTTATATAAGTATATTTTAGAATCAAGCCTAGTCTACCAAGCAGAATATAAATGCATTTTAAATGTGTTTATTTCTATAACTATTTGATTTATTGATATTTTAATACTACTTTCATCATAGCACTGTTGAAAATGAAACCTCCTGATTAATCCGTAATTCAAAATTAACGAGAATATTTTGCGCGTTCACTGAAAAGCGTTAAGAGTAGGTTTAAACAAATAATATATTTAATGAAAAAAATTATCTATATTTCTCTATTGGCATTAACTGCTGGCTCATGCACAATTTCAAGAGATTATAACTTAACGGGGCAACCAATAGGTTCTAAAATTGGAGTTGCTAAGTCAAAAATTATCGGTAATAGCGATACATCATTAAAAAAAGCAGCTGAAAATGGTAATATTACTGTTATTGGAGCTGTTGAAAAAACAACTAAAATATTTTTTTTCACATTTACCAAAACAAAAGTTTACGGTGAATAAAATTCATAAAAATATGGGAACGAAAACTATTAAATACCTGATCGCATCTTTAATGGTGCTCAACTTAATTTCTTGCACTGTAATTGCCCCAATTACAGCATCAAGCGCTGAAATAGGCTCATTACGCGGCACATCTAATACTACAGTTTTATTTAATTCAATTTACCTAAATAAAAATTATGGTATTAAGGAAGCGGCAGACAATGGAAATATTAAGTCTGCAATAGCAACAATTGATGAAAAGACAACTTCTTTTCTCATTTTTTCAAAGAAAACTCTAATTGTCACAGCAAAATAATTCAAGATGAAAAAAATTATATATATAGGATTAACTATAATAAGTTTGTCTTCTTGTGCAATTACCTACCCTGGAATTGCGACTGGAAATTCATCTGGAAAAACAGGTGTTTCAGAAAAAACAGTTTGGTTTGGAATTGCATTAAGACCAATTGATGTCAGTATTGAATCAGCAGCAAAGAAAGGTGAAATTTCGAAGATAGCAACAGTCGATTACCAAGTTAGAAATGGAATTTTTAGGGTTACATATAAAACTATTGTAACAGGGAATTAGTATGAATTAAAAATGGCTGGGATAACCGGCCATTTTTAATTATTATAAAATCGTCATTTCATCCATTTTTTAACAATACGCTTTTTTACTATTTTTCTAAAGCGCTTAATGACTGAATCTCTGTTCGAGATATTTCCACATTTTATTACATCGCTCCCAACAAATTTTCCATCTCTATAAAAAAGGAATTCAAAACTAACAGAAGTCACTTCATCTCTATA
This sequence comes from Crocinitomicaceae bacterium, assembly GCA_044338805.1. Taxonomy (GTDB): domain Bacteria; phylum Bacteroidota; class Bacteroidia; order Flavobacteriales_D; family Crocinitomicaceae; genus M0103. The sequence goes on along the minus strand of JBIIWQ010000016.1, from coordinate 7,818 downwards.
TAGTGGGAATAAATTTCCGGCATTCAAGGCAGTTGCAATATCATCGTTTCTTTCTGAAATTCTGTATTTTTTATCATACCCACGAATTGAAATTAAAATATAGGTGTCAACTCCTTTCGCAGTAACAATTTTCTGTATAGAATCTGTTGCTAATATCGCCGCGTCACTTCCAAGTTTCATCATGTTTAATGAAGGAATCGCCTTTACGCCAGCATCCGTCAACAACTCAGTCAAATTAATTTCCAAAGCATAACGGTCTTCTTCTTTATCCATTTGACCAATTACCAATGCATTTGTCAGATGAAGATTTTTTGTTTGTCCAAATGCCAAATTTGACATAAAAAGCAAAAGAATTAGCGCGTATTTTTTCATTGTATAAAGTTAAAAAATTTCTTTGGCTATCGCCTTGACCATTGTTGAGTTTGACATTGTATAATAATGAATACATGGAACTCCAGCCTCCTTCAATTCTTTCGATTGTTGAATTCCCCATTCAATACCTAATTGCTCAACCTGTTTGCTGTCTTTGCATTTCAGTAATTCAGAGGAAAGCGCTTCTGGATAATCGATTTTAAAGAATTTCGGTAGAAAAGTAATGTGTTCTAAGGTTTTGATTGGTTTCAATCCAGGAATAATAGGAACAGTAATTCCAATTTCACGACATGCTTTTACAAAAGAGAAATATTTTTCATTATCGAAGAACATTTGAGTAACGATATATTCGGCTCCTGCGTCCACTTTTGCTTTTAAGAATTGTAAATCCGTTGTAAGATTCATTGCTTCAAAATGCTTTTCTGGATAACCTGCTGTACCGATACAAAAGTCTGTTGGTTCCAGCTGCACATCATCCATCATGTAATTCCCTTTATTGATTTCAGTGATTTGTTCAATCAACTCTACTGCAAAGCGATGCCCGTCTTTGTGCGGTTTAAAACTTGATTCTGTTTTAATTGAGTCACCGCGTAATGCCAAAACATTATCAATTCCTAAAAATTGTAAATCGATTAAAGCATTTTCTGTTTCCTCTTTACTAAAACCTCCACAAATTAAATGAGGAACTGCATCAACTTGATATTTATTCATGATCGCAGCACAGATTCCAACTGTTCCAGGACGCTTTCTGATAGCAATTTTTTCTAAAAGCCCATTTTCACGTTCCTTGTAAATAAATTCTTCTCTATGATATGTTACATTTACAAAACGCGGCTTAAACTCCATTAGCGGATCAATTCCATCGTAAATAGATTGAATGCTTTTCCCTTTTAATGGGGGCAATATTTCAAACGAAAAAAGTGTGTCTTTTGCCGACTCAAGGTGTTCAGTAACTTTCATTGTAACAATTATTGAGGTGCAAAGATACTTTAGAATTGGGAATTAAGAATTAGGAAAATTGAATTAATTCAAATTAACATATAAGCAGACGCTATTTGTAAATCAAATTTGCTCGTAATTTTGATGTTTTCATTGTTTCCTTCAACCAAATGAATAGGGAATCCTGCTGCTTCAACTAGACCTGCATCATCGGTAATTCCATCATGAAAAGGAAGGGAATATGCTGTTTCCAAAACACTTTTTTTAAAACATTGTGGCGTTTGAACAATGCAATATTCCGTTCTGTTAACCGCTCGTGATGTATCGTCAAAAAGCTGACGGATAGATTCGTTCAATTGAATTACAGGAATTACTTGTCCTAGTTTTTCAACTTCAGTAAAACAGCGTGAAATTGTTTCAATGCTCACTAATGGACGCACACCATCATGAACCGCAATAAAATCTCCTGTGCAAATTTTCAATGCGTTTTTGATTGAATGGTATCTTTCTGTGCCACCATCCACAATCATATGGGGAATTGTGCAGTGATATTTTAGTAAAATTTTTTGCCAATATTCTTTCCATTCGGTTGGAAGCGTAAGAATTAATTGAGCATTACTATCATAATTATAGAACAATTCTAGTGTATGAATCAAAATTGGTTTTCCAGCTATTTCGATAAATTGTTTAGGAAGATCTCCTCCCATTCTTTTGCCAATTCCTCCTGCTGTTATTATGATAGAATAGTTGCTCATTGAATATCTTTTACACCAAAACAAAAAAGGTTGCTGACCTAGAGACCAGCAACCTTTAAAATTATTTTATAATTCTAATTATTTTAATTTACCTTCTTTTTCTGCTTTTGCAGATAACTTACGTTGCAAATTCAACCAATAGAATAATCCTACAAAACCAAGAACAATCATTGAAAAATTGAACTTATTTCCAATTACTTCAAAGAACCCAAAAGTCCATTGTAAAAAATCTGCTATTCCGTAAAAAAATGGTGAAGAACTCATCTTGTTTGTTTTTATATTATGACAAAGAAAGTGATTTTTATTAAAAAAAAAGCTTTTTCACCTAGAAAATCACTTATTTGAAATCATTCTATGTTTTATTCGATTATTTGACCTGATTTATTTAATGCTGTAACTGCTAATGTCAATTCAATAAAATCATCTACAGAAAGTCTTTCGGGTCTCAATGTAAGAAATGGATGATCGAAATCTGTTCCGCTAATTAACTGTTTAATCGAATTTCGAATCGTCTTTCTGCGTTGATTAAAACTCATTTTCACCAATTGAATGAACAGTTTTTCATCACATGGTAAAGCGCCTCTTTCATTTCGCGTGCAACGAATTACGCCCGATTTTACTTTTGGTGGTGGATTAAACACATGTTCATCAACTGTAAAGCAATATTCAATATCATAGAATGCTTGAAAAATAACACTCATAATACCGTATTTTTTTGAGCCAGGTTTTTCTGCAATGCGCTCTGCAACCTCTTTTTGAAACATTCCCATTATTTCAGGAATCTGGTTTCTATAATCCAAACATTTGAAAAGAATCTGAGTTGAAATATTGTATGGAAAATTTCCAACGACACCAAAAGGCTCTTCTCCCATGATTTTCTTCAAATCCATTTTCAAAAAGTCTTGTTCAATTATTTTGTTTTCCAACATTGGGTAATGCTCATTCAAATAAGCGATTGAATCTCTATCGATTTCGATAACATACAAATCCAATTCTTCCCGTTTCACTAAAAACTCTGTAAGCGCTCCGGTTCCAGGACCAATTTCCAATACTTTATTGCAACCTTGGTGATTTCTATATTGATCTGCGATTTTTTGACAGATGTTTTTATCAATCAAAAAATGTTGCCCGAGGTGTTTCTTTGCTCTTACTTTCATTCTATTTGAATTCTTCTATGACGTGTAAAAATGTACGAAACGCTGCGAATTTGCCGATATATTTTTCTGAATGACTTTTCTGAAGTAAAGGCGCGTGTTTTGATTGATACTCATCTAACAGCTCTTGATTTGGAGATAAATACGTGATTGCAAACGTCACTCCTCCCTCTTCTTCACCTTGAACACGTGAAAGTCTGCTTTCAACAAAACAGCCTGTTGCCATCACTTCAGGAATATGAATTGTTCGCATCCAAGAAAGCCATTCTTCAGAAACAGATGGGTCAATACTAACGGTAACATTGTATAAAAGCATGGTGCAAAGTTACGTAGAATGATGCATTAGGAAATAGGAATTGGAAATTTAAATTGGGGGAATAATAGCATCCGTTGGAAACGTTAAAAAAACATGCTTTTTAAATTGTCATTTTAAACATTGCAATATTGCGTAGAACTATAGTAAAATATGGATGTTTTAGTGTATTCCGATTAATAAAAAAGAGGCATATTCGTTAAAAACATGCCTCTTTATTCTTTTAATTAATGATGATTTTAATCTTCGCTTTTTCTACTCAAAGCATAGATTACCAAACCAAAACCAATTTTATTTATTGCGTCTGCAATGTTATAAACAATATCCATTGCATGCAGAGCTTGTTTAGTATCAGCTACAGGCTGCCATCCGAACAATCCACCTGGAGTACCCAAAATGTAACCTAATGGGTAAATAGCCCAACCAACTAAAACAAACCAACCTAATATTTTTGTCGCTTTTGCTACTTGAGCACCAGCAGTTTGAGCCAACTTTGCAACTTCTCCAAACCAAATGATGTAAACAATATAGAAATAAGCTGCGCCTGAAAGAACTCCCCACAATACACTCGCATCACGATCTAATACTTCACCAGCATAACCAGTTAAAAGCATTACAAGTGAAGCAACAATTAGTTTCCATAATAAACCGATTTTTGCACCTGCTTTTTTTGTGATTAAATAGAATTCAACACACATCAACGGCACCGTTAAAATCCAATCTACATAGCGGAAAAATGTAGGAGACTCAGCAGTTTCTAAATTGTAACCTCTCATGTAGTAGTAATGAACTGCTGCAATAAAAGTAATTAATCCAGATACTAAAACAGAAGTTCTCCATTTTTGCGAGGTATTGTTTAACTCAAAAAAGAAGAAAACAGAAGCGGCCATCATGGCCATTGTTCCAATAAAGAACGTAAACGCGACATAGTTATCGCTTGCAATTTTTAAATGTTCCATAGTTAACATATTTTAAATTCCTACTCTTTTGGCTTTTCGGATACCGCCTTGACTTTCATAAAAACAAAACTTAGTTTTTTTTGTTCACAAATTCTGTTAAAATGTTAAATAGATTAAATTAATATTTGTTTTTTTTGACTAATACCCCTATTTCATTGAACTTTTACAGCCTAAAAAAATTACTGAATGCTAATTTTGTTCGTTTACATAATATTTATGTTCTTTGCTATTGCCCTATTTACATCAACTCAGCCTCAATAAAACCCTCTTTCCGCGAAAATTCCTATTTTTGACAAAAACACGTACTATGTTAATGTCCATGACCGGTTTTGGAAAAGCGACCGGAAACTTTCAAAGCGATGCACTGAGCTCGTCGAATGGTAAAAAAGTAACTATTGAAATTCGTTCTCTAAATAGTAAAACATTGGACTTAAATGTTCGTATGTCTTCCGCTTATAGAGAAATTGAAGCTGAGATTCGCAAAATGATTAGTGCATCAATGGATCGTGGGAAAGTAGACGTTAACATCAATGTGGACAATACTGGAGACACTAAAAACTTTACCTTGAATAAAGATTTGGCAAAAGCATATTATGCCGATTTGAAAGAAGTGAATGAACTAATTGGTGAAAAATCAGTTGATTATTTAGCCATGATTTTGAAAATGCCGGATATTCTAATCAATGAAAGAGAAGAAATTGGTCAGGAAGAAAAAGATTGGATTCTGGAGTTAACGAAAGAAGCGTGTGAAAACATGAATGAATTCAGACGACAAGAAGGACAAGCATTGGAAATTGAATTTACAGAACGCATTGAAGATATTCGTCGCTTGCTTAATGAAGTTCCAAAATACGAAAATGAACGTGTAGAAATCGTTCGTGCACGCATCAAAAAAGGATTAGAAGAATTAGAAAATAGCAAACACGATGATAATCGTTTGGAGCAAGAAATGATTTTCTACATTGAAAAATTAGATGTTTCTGAAGAAAAAATGCGTTTAAGTAATCACTTAGACTATTATTTAGAAACGATGGTTCTTCCGCTTTCTGGTAAAAAATTGGGTTTCATTTCTCAAGAAATTGGTCGTGAAGTAAATACGTTAGGAAGCAAAAGTAACCATGCGGAAATGCAAAAATTAGTTGTTGACATGAAAGACAACTTGGAAAAGATTAAAGAACAAATATTAAATACGCTTTAAGCTGATTACATCATTAGCATTAAGTAAAAAATGAATTTTATGCCAAAAGGAGGTAAATGTATTATCTTTTCTGCGCCATCTGGAGCTGGTAAAACAACGATTGTTCACGCATTGTTGGATGAACACATTGGATTAGAATTTTCTGTTTCTGCTTGTAGCAGAGACCCTAGAGGAAATGAATTAGATGGAAAAGATTACCATTTTTTGGGAATTGAAGGATTCAAAAAACACATTGAGGATGAGGCTTTTGTTGAATGGGAAGAGGTGTACACAAATAATTTTTATGGAACTTTAAAATCAGAAATTGAACAAATTTGGTCTCACGGAAAAACAGTTATTTTTGATGTTGATGTAATCGGAGGATTAAACTTAAAAAAAGTATTTAAAGAAAATGCTTTAGCCATATTTGTTCAGCCACCAAGCTATGAAGAACTTGAAAAGCGTTTGCGTCACAGAAGTACAGAAACAGAAGATAAGATTTTGCAACGCATGAGCAAAGCACATAAAGAATTGAGTAGTGCTCCAGAATTTGATTATATCTTGATCAACGACGATTTAGACAAAGCAATACTTAAAGCAAAAGAATTGGTTCAAGAATTTATCGCAAAATGAAAATCGGATTATATTTCGGGACGTTTAATCCTATCCATGTAGGACATTTGGTAATCGCCAATTACATGGCTGACTTCACGGAATTGGATCAAGTTTGGATGGTCGTTTCGCCACATAATCCGTTGAAAGAAAAAGCAACTTTATTAACTGATCTGCACCGTTTGGCATTGGTGAAAGTTGCAATTGACGATAACTCGAAACTTCGTGCAAGTGATATAGAATTTAATCTTCCAAAACCTAGTTACACATCAACAACACTCGCCTATTTAAAGGAAAAATATCCAGAAAATGAGTTCGCTTTGATCATGGGTGAAGATAACTTACGCACTTTGCACAAATGGAAAAACTATGAATCGATCTTAAAAAATCATACGATTTATGTTTATCCAAGGGTTTTAACAACGCAAGAAGAGGCAGAAGTATTAGATATCAATTCTAAAATTGGCAATGACTTTTCACAAAATGCAAATGTTATTTTCTGTGAGGATGCGCCCGTTATGAAAGTATCTGCGACGTTTGTAAGAAATGCTATTAAAGAAGGAAAAGATGTGCGCTATTTGTTAACTGAACCCGTACATAAATACATCGAAGAAATGCATTTTTATAAGTAAAGAAAAAGAGTTATTAATTGCGAATTACAAGTTGCTAGTTATTTGAATTGTAATTTACACGTTTAAATTCCGGTATTAAATTTTTATTGCGCCTCAATTAATGACTTTTGCAACAATCTATTGTGATTTGAGAGAGTTTTTAATTGCGAATTATAATTTTCGAATGAGAACAAAACTATGTGACCTATGTGCCTATGTGTTTTTAATAATGAATTACAACTTCATTTCTGGAACAAAATCTGGCACTACCAAATCTCCCTCTGTTTTTGAAATAATTTCTTCGACAGAAACTCCAGGAGCTCGCTCAAGTAGATAGAACTTATTGTCTTTGATTTCCAATACTGCTAGTTCCGTTACAACTTTTTTAACACATCCAACGCCTGTTAAAGGCAAGCTGCATTTCTTTAAAATTTTCGATTCTCCTTCTCGGTTTGAATGCATCATTGCAACGATAATATTTTCAGCTGAAGCGACAAGATCCATCGCGCCACCCATTCCTTTTACCATTTTACCTGGAATTTTCCAATTGGCAATATCTCCGTTTTGTGAAACTTCCATTGCGCCAAGAACCGTCAATTGAACATGTTGACCACGAATCATTGCAAAAGAAGTTGCTGAATCAAAGAATGCAGCACCTTTTAAAGTAGTTATTGTCTGTTTTCCTGCGTTGATAAGGTCAGCGTCTTCTTCTCCTTCAAAAGGAAATGGACCCATCCCTAAAACGCCATTTTCTGATTGAAATTCAACTTCAATTCCTTCTGGTATATAATTCGCAACCAACGTAGGAATTCCAATTCCCAAATTAACGTACCAACCATCTCTCAATTCTTGAGCAATTCTTTTTGCGATTCCAATTTTATCTAAAGCCATACTATTAATGTATCAATTTTTTAATGTAACAAATT
>JBIIWQ010000015.1:0-16515 GCA_044338805.1 Crocinitomicaceae bacterium | reverse complement strand
AAATACAGGACATTTATTGGTGTTGACTTTGAATTTGATAGCCCACACGAGATTTCTGTAGGATATATGTTCGACCAACAAATAAACCAACCAGATCCTTCTAGAAAGCATATTTTATCTATCAACTATGCTTATAATTTGGGCTTCAAGAAGAAGAAGAAGAAAAATTAAGGTTTTTTCGCTTCGGTAACAACTAATCCAATATCTAATACTTGATCAATTTTAGAATCTGTAATTCCTTGCTCCAAGATAAAAGTATATTTCCCTTTTAACGGAAGTTTTCTTCTTTTAAAATTCAATGAATTTTCAACAATTGTCCCGGTTTTCTTTCCTATCCAAGAACCATCTGGATTCGTTATTTTTATTTCAAATGATTCTCTTGCGCTTTCCTTATTTGGTGTTTGTGTGTTCATATAAATCCATAAATTACTGAATTTATATTCTGTAGTTGTTCTTAAAGTAAGCACAAAGTCGTATTCTTTGGTTGCATCTTTAATATCGACAATAAAGGATGGCTTAACGTTTTGTTTCCATTCTTTATTTTCAAACACATACGACTTCTCGAATATTGGAGCATTTTCACAAGAAATTAAAAATGCTAAACAAAAAAAGACGCCGATCTTACTCCTTATTTTCATTATTCCCTGCATCTGGATTACCTTTTGGTCTATTGTTTGGGCGTTTATTTCTTCTTTTATTTGCTGGATTCACTGGTTTTTCTCCCTCAACCTTAGGGATTTGGGCTTGTGTATTGGTTTGATTTTGCGGATTAACCCTTGGTTGATTTTCGTTTGGTCTGTTTCCAGGTTTTTTCTTCTTTTTCTTGGTTTTAAAAGCATGTTCAAAACGATTCAAGCTATCTTGACCTACAACATTATCATAGTCTGGTTCTTTTATCACCACTTCCATGACATATTCATTCAATTCTTTCGGTTTTTTCCCTTCAGAATTCAGTTTAATTATTTCCTTAACACGCTCCGGAGTTAAAGGAATTAAACCACCAACTCCACCTTCATAACCATAAAACATTTGACGTTTAAAAACATCCGTTTTAACATGGTAGGCATTCGCTTTTTCAGTTTGAAGTTTGACATCTGATTTAGGAAAGGCTTTAAAAGCATCCAAATACATGTCTAATTCATAATTTAAACAGCACTTCAATTTACCACATTGACCTGCTAATTTTTGAGGATTTAATGACAATTGTTGGTAACGTGCAGCAGAAGTAGAAACAGATCTAAAATCAGTTAGCCAAGTAGAACAGCATAATTCTCTTCCGCAAGATCCAATCCCTCCAAGTCTAGAAGCTTCTTGACGCGAACCAATTTGACGCATTTCAACTCTTCCTTTAAATTTTTCTGACATATCTTTTATCAACTGGCGGAAATCAACGCGTGTTTCTGCAGTATAATAAAATGTTGCTTTTGATAAATCTCCTTGATATTCAACATCAGAAATTTTCATTTCCAAATTTAAATTGACAGCCAATGTGCGCGAAACATACATCACTTCTTTTTCAAGCGATCGCGCTTTAACCCATTTATCAATGTCATCTTGAGTAGCAATTCTCAAAATTTTCTTCGCTTCCATCGGTTTAAACCCTGAAACTTTCTTTTTCACTTGAATTCTGGCAAGTTCTCCAACAACTGATACAACACCAATGTCATATCCAGGACTAGCCTCTACAGCGACAACATCGCCAACTTGAAGACTAAAACCTTTTGCGTTTCTAAAGAAACTTTTTCGACTGTTCTTAAATCGAACTTCAACTATATCATAGGCTGTTTGACCACTTGGTAAAGCAATATTTGCCAACCAATCATACACCTCAAGTTTATTGCATCCTCCAGAACTACAAGTGCCATTATTTTTACATCCGCGAGGAGTACCTCCTTCACTACTGCAATTTGAACAGCCCATAATTCGTTTTTTATTTATGTAAAAATAAGAAAATATTCATTGTATTGTTTGTGATACTAAAATAGACTAAACTATGCAAAGTGAATAAACCGCATCACTTTAAAAGATAAATCAGTAAACAAAAGCTTTGTGTTGGCATTTCTTTCAATATGATAATGAGCATCGTTAAAGGTTTCCATAAAATCATTCAGGTTATTTCCTGAAACAAATTTCGCAAATCTAGTCAAAAATTCCTCTTCTTCATCTGACACTTTCGTTAACTGATGGTCTGTATAATTTCTCAAAATACTTTGTCTAAACATATGCAAAGAATAGTGTAAAAAGATTTTCTGTCTTTCTTTGCTTATTCCCGCAATAGCGTCTGACCAATCTAGCATTTGAATCACATCTTTCTTAAAACAAACGCGCATAAGTTGAATAAACATCTCCCGGTTTTCGTCCAATTCTTTGTGCGTACCCATCAATTCTTTCGCCTTTAAAAGGTCTCCTTCAACCCTAGCAACAATACTCTCAATGTTTGATAATGAAACTGTTTGATCTTTTCGTAAGTATGTCGTTAAATCATCCGAATTAATTCTTGGAATTTTAAGTATTTGTGTTCTTGATAATATCGTTTGTAACAGACTATCTTGTTTTTCACTCAACAAAATAAACAATGTTTTAGCTGGTGGCTCTTCGATGATTTTTAAGAGTTTATTTGAGCAAACGGTGTTCATCTCTTCTGCCATCCAAATAATCATCACTTTAAACCCTCCTTCATAGGATTTGAGAGAAAGTTTTTTGATTATTTCCTGGCTTTCTTCGGTTCCAATTAACGGTTTCCGTTCTTTTTCGTCTATTCTTTTTAGCCAATCATTTTGACTAAAATAAGGTTCTTCCTTTATTTGCTCTCGCCAATGCCCAAGTGCAGCATCCGATTTTTTATACGCTGTTAATACTACGGGAAACGAAAAATGAAGGTCAGGATGCTGCAATTCTGTTACTTTTCGACAAGAAGGACATTTTCCACAACTATCTAAAGCATTTTTGTTCTCACAAAAGAGATACTGCACAAAAGCTAAAGCCAAAGGAAGTCCACCATGACCAGCATTCCCTAAAAAAAGCTGCGCGTGACTAATCTTCTCCTTTTCAACCTCTTGAATTAGATGCTTTTTCAATTCTTGCTGACCAACGACCTCTTTAAATTGCATAACTCAAAATTAACTGATTTTTTGGAATTGTTTTTGCAAAGTGTAAAAGCAAAATACAATTATTGTATATTTATAAGCAAATAAATTTATCATGAAGAAGAGTTTTATATTCGCAAGTGTTCTTTTTTGCTCTACAGTTGCATCTGGAAGCAACCTAATTACAAACATTTCAATTAATGAAACAAAAAAAGAAGCTATTACCGTTACAATAAATGTTAGTAGTAATGGAAAAGCCATTAAAGGTGCCTTAATCAGAATTACTTCTGCAGGAATGCCTATTGGATCTGCCACTTCTGACGATTTCGGAAAAGTTATGATTGCTATTCCTACATATGGAAATCAATTGGTACAAATACAAGTAATGCATTCTTTATATAAGGATCAAAAAATGAGCGACATTGTTTTAGTAAATGGTAAAAACTTTGATTTTATTTTAAAAAGTAAAACTGAATCTGTTGATGAAATAACTACTGAATCAGAAGAAAAAATTAATAAAATAGAAGACAAAACAATAAAATCAGAAGATAAAACAACGCAGCACGAGAAAGATGCTGAAAAATACTCAACTGAAAAAGAACAATCAGCTAAAAATCAAGAACAATTATCAAAAGAAAAAGCAGAGGCTGTTCGTTTGGTTGAAGAAAAAAATAAAATTGCAGCGGATAAAAAAACAGACGCTGAAAAGAAACAAGCTGAAGCAGATAATAAGTTAGAAGAAGCTCAAAAAGCAAAAGAGCAAAATAGCACACAAATTTCTGATGATACTAAAAGAAGAGAGGAGGAAGCAAAGCAAAGAGATATAGAGGCACAAGAACGCCAAAAAGTGTTAGAGAATTCCCAACTGCAAAATGCGAAATCTGCTGATGAAAAAGCTAAAAAAGAAGCTGAAGAAACTCAAAAAGGTCAATCTAAAGAAATTTCTGAAGCTGAACAAAAAGCTAAAGAAGCTGAACAAAAAGCTAAAGAGCAGAAAAAAGCTGCCGAAAAGAAAGAAGAACTTGCTAAAGAAAAATCTGACAAAGAAAAAAGTGCTTTAAAAGAAGAAGAAAAAAAGGAGGAGAAAATAGCAGAGGAAAAAAAGGAAGCTGAAAAGGAAGCTAAAGAGGCAGAAAAAGAAGCCAAAGAAGCTGAAAAAGATATCAAAGAAGCTGAAAAAGACGCTAAAGAAGCCGAAAAAGAAAAAGCTGCTGCTGCTGAATTGAAAGAAAAACTTGCAAAATACGATGAAGAACAAAAGGAGATAGACGACACCAGAAAAGAATATAAAAAAGATCAAAAAAAACTTGATGATAAAATCAAGAAAGGAAAAAAGCTTGATAAATTAAAAGATGAGCAAGACAAACTAGATGAAAAAGGAGTAAAACTGGATGAAAAACAAGATAAATTAGATGACAAGCGTAAAAAAGCGTTGAAGAAAGCAAACTAATTTTATCTAGATAATTTTAAAAGCGATGGAATATCTTCCATCGCTTTTTTTATTTTTGACGGAAAGAGTACTTGAAAAAAAACACACCAATAGATTAATTGTATTTTTGAAAAAATAATTTTATGAAAAGCGCATTCGAATTTTTGACTTTAGGATTTATAGTAATAAACTTGATTTCGTGCACCGTGGTAACAGCGAAAAATGTTCCTGGAAGAAAAATTGACTCTTTTCCTATAGATATAATTGGAAATTATGTGGTAGAATTTCCTAAAGATTTCGCTGCAATTATGGAAGGCGAAGACAAAAACAAAATGTATATTACTTTTAAATCTAACAGCATAATTATAAAAGATAAGGAAGGTGAAACAGAAACATCACTTGGTGATTCTCTTTATTTTTCAATGATCGGAACAAATTATTACCTTTCTTTTGGGGAAGAACCTGAAATAAGTCTTTTCAAACTCGTGAAAAACAGGAAATCTATTTTACTTTATCCTATGTATGCTCGAGAAAACGTTACCGAAGAAGAGCTTTCTCACTATTTCTCTTCGGTAGTTTCTACTTCTGAGATATCAGATGATTCGGTTGGAATGTCAACCTCCAGTTTTTCAGTCACAATTGATGAATCAAAATTAGAAGCGTATTTTATGAGTGACATCCCATTAAAAGAACCTTATAAGCTCATTAAGAAAAAGAAGAAAAAATAGTTTCAACTATCTAACTTTTCTAAATGATAGCAAAACATAAGTACCATATTCTTTTGCACCTCATCATCTTTATGTGGGGGTTTACGGGAATTTTAGGCGTTTTAATTGATATTGATGCTTTTCACATCGTTTGGCACCGTATTTTAATTGCTTTTATAGCCTTGGCAATTGGTTTGGTTTTTATGAAAAAATCTATCAGAATAGGGTCTACAAAAGAACTAATCAAAATATTTGGAGTGGGTGTTTTAGTTGCCTTACACTGGATGACTTTTTATAAGTCTATTAGTTTATCAACGGCATCTTTGGGAATCTTATGTTTATCAACAACAACAATACACGTTACTTGGTTAGAGCCGTTGGTTATGAAACGTAAGTTTTCTTTATTAGAATTTTTCTTTGGATTAATCGTAATCTATGGAATATATTTCGTTTCAAGTGGATTTAATGAAAACGATTACGAGGCATTAATATATGGCTTGTTTTCCGCGCTTTTTGCAGCTTTGTTTTCTGTTTTTAATGCAAAATTGGCAGAAGACACTCCTTCTCACCAAATCACTTTTTATGAATTAATCATTGCGCTTATTTTCTTGACAATTGTCTTAATTATTCAAGGAGATTTTAACGGGCATTTATTTGAAATGAGGTGGAGTGATTTTTTTTGGCTCTTATTTCTTGGGGTGCTTTGCACGTCATTCGCATTCTTAGCAACAATCGAAGTTGTTAAGCGATTAGGAGCATTTACCGTTTCATTGAGTATTAATCTTGAGCCTGTTTATACAATAATTCTTGCAATCGTTATTCTCAATGAAAATGAAGTTTTGGGAAGTCAATTTTACATTGGATCAGCAATAATCGTATTGGTCGTTATTTCGAATGCAATAATCAAGTATTACATGAAGGCGAATGTTAAAAAGAGAAATTTAATTCAACCCTGATTTAGCTAAATACTTTAACCAAGACTCACTTTGATATTCATTCATCACGCGTGGAACTTTGTTTTGAGCTCCTGATTTACCAATTGATTCCATAAACCTATAAAAAGTTTTCACTGGCAACACGTTGATTGTCGGTCTCTTCAGATTAAACTTCCGCGCAGAGGCGTAGTCGTCGTTCAATACACAAAGCTCTTTGTCTATTAAATCCATTATTAAAATTGGGTCGATTAAGTCGTCTGTGCCGATGAACCAAGCGTGTCTTTGATCTATATTTTCAGCAAACAAACTAAACTCTGGTATTTCAATTCCTTTTCGCTTACATACGTTTTGAATTGCTGAATTAATATTATCCAAAGATAAATGTTCACCACAAAGGCTTAAAAATTGTTTAATTCGCCCAGTAATTTTAATTTCTCTTTCTTCTACATCCACAAAACGAACCAAATCACCAATCATATAACGCCAAAGTCCTGCATTCGTTGAAATAACCATTGCATAATCCACACCTTCGGTTACTTGGCTTAAATTAAACGCTTCGTGCTTATTTTTTACATTTCCTTGTTCATCAAAAAAATCACTGTTAAACGGGATAAATTCATAAAAAATTCCCGAATTCAAAAGAAGCTGCATCCCCTCACTTTCTGGAGAAGATTGATAGGCAAAATAGCCTTCACTTGCTAAATAAGTATCTAATAAATGAACTTTACCACTAGAAATTTTTTCTAAACGTTGAATATAGGGTTCCATGAAAACACCCCCATGAACATAAACTTGGAAGTTTGGCCAAATGTCATGAATTGTTTCTAATTTGTAGAATTCAATTATTTTTTCCATCAACATTATACACCAACTAGGCACGCCCGCAATCATTCCTACATTCCAGCTTGGAGCCTTCTTGATGATCATGTCCATTTTTTTGTTCCAATCCCTAATTCCAGTAATTCTGTTTCCTGGTTTTGTAAATGGATTTACTACAAATGATGTATATTTTTTAAGGATTCCACTCAGGTCTCCTTCTATATGAGTTTTCTTTTTAGCCAACTTAGTACATCCGCCAACAAGCAAGATGCTTGCGCTAAAAAATGTCTCAGGAAGATCTAGTTCGTGTAAGGTGGATATTTGTCTTAAACTTGTTTTTTGAAAAGATCGTATCATTTCTTCCGTAACCGGAATTCTTTTGCTTGGTGAGCCTGTTGTGCCAGAAGACAGTGCATAATGCTTAATTTTTCCCGGCCAAGTATGGTCTTTTGCTCCTTCAATAGATTCTTTTAACCAATTCGAATAAAATTCCTCATAGTCCGTAATTGGAACGCGCATTTGATATTCTTCTACTACATCTGACTCATTTAAGCTTTGATGAAAATCATGCTTTAAACCGAAGGCTGTGCTTTTAGCCTTTTCCATCAAACTTGCCAATGTTTTTAATTGATTAACGTACTCTTTCCCTTTATTGAAATTCCTTTTATAAGAAATCTCCGTTGTTTTTTTGAGTAATTTTCCAATTATTGGCATTGTTTAGTCTTTTAATACAAAGATAAAGTAATTCTCTAACGTACAATAAATAGAACCTTGACAAAAATCACAAAGAAATTATAACATTTCGGTTTAAACGTTTTAAAGACTCATTTATTAACGAGAAAGATTGACAAAATTGTTAATTTCAAAAAATATGATAAAAGAAATGTTATTTTAAATTGATAAAAAATCTTTATTATTACATTTGCAATAGGAAAGAAACCAGAAACTGAACTCTATGAACAAAAAAACTTTTATTGTGCCTCACGATTTTACACCTGTAGCAGATGTAGCTTTGAGTCACGCAGTTGCAACTGCAAAACCTTTAAATGCAATTGTGTATGTTTTACATGTTGTTCCTAAAGAAAAAGACATTAAAGACGCTGAAGCTAAATTAAGTGAAGTTTTAAAGTCTCATGCAACAGAGGGGGTAGAACTAATATCTTATGTGCGTTTAGGTAATTTCTTTGATCAAATTGGTGATTTTGCTGCTGAGCATCATGCTGAATTGATTTTTATGGGAACACACGGTGCTCATGGTTGGCAGCATATCACAGGAAGTAATGCTTTAAAAGTTATTACGAATTCGAGCGTGCCGTTCATTGTTGTTCAAGAAAAAGGAATTAAAGCTACTGGTTATGATGACATTGTTGTGCCAATGGACCTTCATAAAGAAACAAAACAAAAATTAGCGATTGTAGCGAACCTTGCAACATATTTCAAATCACGTGTTCATGTTATAACACCTGATGAGTCAGATGAGTTTTTGCGTCATCAAGTGCAAGCTAATATTCAATTTGCAAATAAATTCTTTAGTGAGCGAGGTATTGAAGTTACCACAACATTAGCTCCGAGCAGTGGTTTTGACAAAGAAGTTGTAAAACATGCTGTTAATATTGATGCTGACCTTATCGCAATCATGAATTTAAATAGAAGTAATTTCCTTGGTTCTATTACTGCTAATTATGAGCAATACATCATCACAAACGATGCTAAAATTCCAGCGTTAGTGGTGAATCCTGTTGATCTTGCGCCTTATGGTCAAAGCGTACTTTTTAGCTAAGAAATAATATAAATAAGCAAAAAACCTTAGAAACCATCTCTGAGGTTTTTTTGTGTCGTACCTTTTTTATTGATCAAAAAATGAACGGAAGGAATGCTTTTCTAGGAGCTAATCCACATATTCATCCTTAAGTAATCTTGCCTTTATCTCTTCAAGATTTTTTTCTTTTTTACCTGCTCTAGTTTTCAAAGCCGTTGCGGTGAAATATTTATGCGCCGTAAGGAACTGAACTTGAATCTCGTCCCATTTACGATCACTGTCTATTTTACCGTGTTCACGGAGTTCTCTCCGCAGCCTATCAGCAATTTCATGGAAGTCATCTCTCCCTAAATAATCCAAATCAGCATCGCAAATAATTTCCTCTAGGTTATTGGTTGGCTTGTGAGGGGTCTGAGTTACATAAATAAGTTCTTTTATCGTGTTAATGTGTTGTTCTGTGTAGCCATACTTAGGAAGGATTTCTTCTGCTAATCGCGCACCTATTGGTTCATTTTTTTCATATTGTTCCACAAACCCTGCGTCGTGATAAGTAGCCGCTGATTTTAATAAAAACAACCCTTCATCCGTTACCCCTTCCATTAATGCTAATCGTTCAACCGCCCTAACCACATCTTTGGTGTGCGCAATTCCATGGTAATGTAATTTATCAGAAAGTCCTTTTTCAAGTACTTTCACAATGTGGCGCTCCGCTTTATAATAATTAATAGAACTATAAAGGTGAAGGTTAACAATCTGTTGGAAGCGGTCATTTGGAATTATTCCTTCTCCATCAACTGAAAGTTCTGGTTTAATCCGTTCAACCGTATACATATCAATCAATCCGCGACTTTTAGATTGTGCTTTTCCTCTAAAAACACATTCAAAATAAGGTTCTATTAATACAAAAGTATTTCCTGTAATTGTAACTTTTCCTGGTTCTCCAAGCATTTCCATTCGTTGAGCTTGATTTACCGTTGCTCCCCATACATCATAAGCCAATCTTTCGCTTCCAATAACACCTGCAACAACTTCTCCGGTATTAATGCCTAAACGCAATTCCCAATATTCAGTGTTATTAATAATACTGTTGTTTTTACGTATACGCATGTAATCTTGAATCTGTAAAGCGGCAATACAGGTGTCAATTGGATTTGTATTGTTTCGCACAGGCACACCCCCAGCGCACATATATGCGTCACCAATAGTCTTTATTTTCTCTAGATTATTTTTAACTATTATTTCGTCAAATTTACTGAAATAAACATCTAACTTATTCACTAAATCCGTCGGGCTCATGCGCTCTGCACTTTTAGTAAACCCAACAAAATCTGTAAATAATACAGATACTGTTTTGTATGCTCGCGCACTCGCTGTTCCTTTGTTCTTTAATTCCTCAGCTGTAGATTCTGGAATAATTCTACGAATTAATTTTTCTGTTTTGTCCTTCTCTATTTGCAAAAGGAGCTGGTTATTAACCACTTTGTTCTTCTCTTCTTCAAGTTGTTTTCTTTGTTTTTCGATTTGAACATTTTGTTCTCTTATTTCGCGTGTTCTATCAGCAATTTTCATTTCTAAACGAACTTGCTTTCTCCTCTCGGAATCAATTCGGCTTCTTACAAAAAGTCGTATGGATATTGCTAAAACAATTGCGACAATAACCCAGAACCACCATGTTGCCCAAAAGGGAGATTTTATATGTAACGTTAAAATTGCAGGGCTATTACCCCAAGGTCCATCGCCAATTCTAGCATAAATTTTCAACGTATAATCACCAGGAGACAATAAACTAAACCTTAATTCATTTGACGATCCTAAAATAACCTCTCCTTCATCAGATCCTTCTAAAATATATTTATAATTAACCAATTCGGGATTACTCAAATCTGATGGCTGAAAGTGAACAGTAAAACTCCGTTGTCTATAACTTAATTCAATATGAGAGGTTCTTGATATTGGCAATAAAAGCGGAGACTCACTATCTCCCGGTTTTATCCAGTTTTTATCTAATTTGAATTTTGTGATTGTGACGCCAATATTAGGTTTGTTTAGTGAAAGTTTCTTTGGATTAAAATAATTATACCCATAAATACCCCCAAAAAAAAGTTCCCCAGATTTTGATTTCATAAAAGCCCCTAAATTGAACTCATTACTCATTAATCCATCAACTTCAGTATAATTCGTTGCCTCTATTGTTCGTGGATTAAATCTACAAATACCTTTGTTGGTACTTAACCATAAATTATTTTCAAAGTCTTCAACAATTCCATACACCACGTTATTTGGTAAACCTTGTTTCTTTGTATAAATTTTTGCGGTTTTTGTTGCTTCATTCCAATGCATTATGCCTGACCCAAAAGTTCCTAGCCAAAATTCATTTTTACTTATCTGACAGATTGATGTTATATAATCTTTTGACACTTTCAATAAAATTGAATTGTATTTATAAGGAACGATTTCTATCTTTTCTGATTTAACAGATAATAAATTAAGCTCTCCTGAACTTGATGCAAACCAAATTCTATTTTGATTGTCTTTGTAAATATGCCGACAAACTCCTGATGTAATCGTTCCTTTTGGATTTTTTAATGAATGTTCAAAAGATTGAGCCTTTTTGTTTTTCAAGTCAACCAACACAACCCCGCCCTTCGTTCCAAGAAAATAGCGGTCATCCTTCCAATGAACAATTGAATATATTCTATTATGTTTTAATGATTCCTCCTCTTTTAAATAATCAATTCGTTTGAAAGAATAATTGGTTTTTGATTGAATGTTTAATTCAAACAATCCATCTACACAGCCAACAAGCGCTCTGTTTTCATTAATAACATATAAAGAAAGGGCTGCTGTTTCTGCGCTTTCTCCTGTAATAGATTGAGAGTTATCTCTATAAAATTGTTCGAATTTACCTGACTTTCGGTTGAGTCTCGAAACACCAATGTCTGTTCCAATAAATGTAAAAAGCGATTTCTTGTCTTCACTAAAACTCCAAACGTTTGGTGTTGGAATTCCTTGTTCTAAATTTCCGCTTGGACCCACACCTAAAAAACCTTGGTTCATTGGGTCAAAACTAGCTAACCCTCGGTCTGTGCCTACCCAAAATGTTCCTGAATCATCACAAAACAAAAGATTTATATCATTGAACAATAGTGCGTTTTTTTGAAAAATATCTTGTGTACTACTAAATACACTTCCGTCTGGAGCAATTGTAAACAAACCCTTATTTGTTGTAGCAATAAACCAACTTTTGTTTTGGGATAAATAAATGTCTGCAACCCCCATAAAACCATGTTCCAATTCTAGTTGAGGAAACTTCGGATACGTTTTATTTTGTGCTATCGAAAATTCAAAAACCCCTTGATTACTTCCAAATAATATTTTACCTGATTCACTTTGTGTTATCCTTTGGATTATTACGGGATTTTCGCTCTTGCTTTTAATTGGTATTAAAAAAGCGTTGGTTTTTGTTTTATTAGTGCCAAACAAACCTTTATCTTCTGTGTTAACAAACAGCTCCCCTGATTCGGCACAAAAAACTGCCTGAATTTTTTTAGAGTTTATGAGATTCGGGTAATGTTTGAATTTTTTGGTTTCGGGGTTAAAACTCAAAACTCCTCGTCCAATTGTGCCAACCCAAATAATACCCGATGGATCAATACAAAGGCTTTCTATTTGTAAAGCGGTTTTTTGTTCTAATGAAAATGTTTCAAATACCTCTGTGTTCGGATTGTATTGAGTTAAGCCATTTGTTGTGCCGAACCATAAATTTCCGTTATTTGTTTTGATAGCACATTTAATATATTCACTTTCTATTCCTGGTGTGTCGTCGGAAGTAAAAACTTCAAAATTCTTACCATCAAAACGATTTAATCCATCTTGTGTGCCAACCCAAAGGGCGTGATTTTTGTCTTGAACAATGCATGTAACAGAGCTTTGAGAAAGGCCTTGATTAATTGTATAATTTCTAAATCGGTATGCAGTTTGTCCTGTCCCTTTTAGGGAAAAAAACACGAGCAGTCCTATTAGAATAAATATTCTCATTTTCTAAAAATCACAACAAATTAGTTTAATCAATTATTTGCGCCAGGGGATGTTGGGGCTAATTGAATCGCAGAGTTTTCTAAATCTCTATCAAACATGTACATTCCACCTTTATCTCCTCCAATCAATTTTAATTTATCTAAAACTGTTCGCGCTAAGGCTTCTTCTTCTAATTGTTCAGAAACATACCATTGAACAAAATTATGCGTAGAATAATCTTTTTCTTGTAAACAAATATCTACCAAATTATTAATGCTATCTGTTACCATTATTTCGTGCGCCAATAATAATTCAAAAACATTTACCAAATCTTTAAATTCTTTTTGTGGCTGACCAATTGCAGGAATTATTGCTTTTCCTCCTCTTTCGTTTACAAACTTTACAAGTTTCAACATATGAAACCTTTCTTCATCTGAATGAGAATACATGAACTTTGCCGTTCCATTTAAACCGTTGTTTTCAGCCCAAGAGGCCATTGCTAAATAAAATTGGGATGATGATGCTTCCTTTTCAATTTGATCGTTTAATGCTTGTTCTACGCGCTTGTTCATATTATCTTGTTTTTTACAAAGTTATCAATCTTCAGTATATGTTTTATCATTCATACATATTCTTTCAACAGCGCTCTTTTAGTTCCGTTTTCAACTGCTATTTAGCAAAAATTGATTTAACTTCGCATATATGTCAAGAAATAAGCAAAATAAGCCCAGTAAAATGAAAAGCAGTCTTACGCATGTTGTGAGAAAAGTCTTTGAAGAAAACCCAGACAGTGTACTGAGTCACAAGCAAGTTTGTGCATTAATTGATGTTAGAGAAAATGCTCTTCGAAAGTTAGTTTTTGACATATTAGAGGAATTAAGTCAACAAAGTGTTTTACAAAGGCATGCACACGGTGTCTACTCCATTAATTCAAAAGATGATTATATTGAGGGGTTTATTGAATTAACCGCTCGTGGGGCTGGTTTTGTTGTAAGTGATGATGAAGAAAATGATTTATATATTGCACCACAAAATATTGGTCAAGCCTTAAATGGAGACCGCGTAAAAGCACGTGTTTTTAAAAGAGGTAAAACTCGGAACGAAGGAGAGGTAACTGCGGTATTGTCAAGAGAAAGAACACAGTTTGTTGGCACATTAGAAATCCATGAAAAATTTGCTTTTTTAATTCCTGACAATTTAAAAGCAGGAACAGACATTTATATTCCAAAGGAAAAATTAAATGGCGGAAAACAAGGAGATAAGGCGTTGGTAAAAATTACCGTTTGGCCTAAAACATCTAAGAATCCTTACGGAGAAGTTGTTGAAGTACTTGGCAAAACAGGATCGAATGATACTGAAATGATTAGTATTTTATGTAACCATGGAATCGATTATAAGTTTCCTCAAGAAGTTTTGGCTGAAGCGGAAGTAATTGGTTTAGAATTAGATCAAGAAGAAGTCGCAAAACGACGAGACTTCCGGCCAATCACAACCTTTACTATTGACCCAGCTGATGCTAAAGATTTTGATGATGCCCTGTCTTTTAAAGAATTAGAAAACGGCCGTTTAGAAATTGGAATACACATCGCTGATGTTAGCAACTATGTTCGGCCAGGTAGCGCGATGGATGTTGAAGCGTTAAAACGATCAAATTCTGTTTACTTGGTGGACCGAGTGGTTCCAATGCTTCCCGAACAATTGTCAAATATGGCTTGTTCGCTTCGGCCTAACGAAGATAAATTTAGTTTTTCAGCTGTTTTTGAAATGGATGAAGAAGGGAAGGTTTATAACCAGTGGTTTGGAAAAACAGTTATTCATTCTGATCGTCGATTCAGTTACGAAGAAGCACAAGAAATTATTGAAGGAAAAGACGGTGATTTTAGAAAAGAAATTCTTATTCTCGATAAAATAGCTAAAATTTTGCGAAAAGCGAGGTTGAAACATGGTGCTTTAAATATTGAGTCGGAAGAAATGCGCTTCAAATTAGATGAAAAAGGTCATCCCGATGAAGTGGTAATTAAAACATCAAAAGATGCTAATAAGTTAATTGAAGAGTTCATGCTTTTAGCAAACAGAAAAGTTGCAACATTTCTTTCTGAGCCAAAAAAAGGAAGAGATCAGGTGCCTTTTATTTTCCGTGTTCACGATAAACCTAGTCTTGAAAAAATTGCAGTTTTCAATATCTTCATCGATAAATTTGGTTATAAACTTGATTTTTCTAACCCTGATCAAATCGCTTCAAGTATTAATAAACTATTAGACGATATTCGTTTAAAAAATGAATACTCATTGATTCAAACCATGGCAATTAGATCCATGGCGAAAGCAACTTATGAGACAACAAATATTGGACATTACGGTTTAGCTTTCGATTACTACTCCCATTTTACTTCTCCCATTAGGCGTTATGCTGATTTAATTGTTCACCGTATTCTTCACGAAGAACTAACAACAAAAAAACACCGTTATGGTAAAGAATTAGACGAGGTTTGTAAACGAATCTCACGTATGGAAAGAAAAGCCGTAGAAGCAGAAAGGGAATCAACAAAATACTTTCAAACACTCTTTGTTCAGGACCATATAGGAGAAGAGTTTATTGGAACTGTTTCTGGAATTGCAGAATTTGGGCTTTTTGTTAAAATGGACGAAAATTATTGTGAAGGAATGGTTCCTATGAATGATATTCCGGGTGATCGTTTTTCTTTCAACGCAGATAAATATTGCATCGTAGGTGCGCGCACAAAAAAAGAATACAACTTTGGAGACAAGGTTAAGGTTCGAATTTACGAAGTTCACCCAAGAAAAAGGCAAATAGACTTAGAATTAATCGTTGATTAAACTGTTTTAATTCTATTATTCAAATCATCACGAAAAGACCCTCCAATAGGAATGACTTTTTTATCGTTTTCAAGCGTAAGATTTGGAAATTCTATTGTTGCAATTTTATCTAAACGCACAATAAAAGAACGGTGAACTCGAATAAATTCAGCTGGGCCCATTTTCAACTCAATGTCTTTCATCGTTGAGTGAATTGTAAAACGAGTATCAATTGTATGAATTACAACATAATCTTTTAAAGCTTCAATATAAAAAATGTCGCTTGTATTAAGTTTCACTAATCTACTATTAGATTTAACGAAAATAAAGCCGTTTGAAGACTCTTTGTTCTCAACAATAGAATATAACAGGTTTCGTTCTCTAATAACCTCCTGTTCCTTCCCATGCTTATAAATAGCCATTTCAATAGACGTGTGAAGGTCTATTTCCTTGAAGGGTTTTATAATATAACCATAAGGCTCTGTTATTTTTGCTTTAGAAAGGGTTGACTCATCAGCGTAAGCCGTAAGGAAAACAATCGGTATAGCTAGCTCTGCTTTTATAATTTCCGCAGTTTCTATTCCGTTCATTGTGCCCTTAAGCATAATATCCATTAAAACAAGGTCTGGCCTTTCTGCTCTGGCTATTTCTAACGCTTTATCACCAGAAGCAGCTGCGCCGACAACATTATAGCCTAATTTATTCAAACTATATTGAATATCTTTAGAAACGATTGACTCGTCTTCTACAACAAGTATATTAATTTTAGACATGTTATTTATGGTTTGGCCTTTTCAAATGTAATCAAATATTTTGTTCTGGAATGTGTTAAATAACAGGAGTCAAAGTTAAGCTATAAAACCAAATTCATTAAATTTAAGTTTTATGGCAGAAGAAAGAAAAAAGTACGACAAGGAGTTTAAGCTCACAGTTGTTGAAGTTAGCT
>JBIIWQ010000014.1:0-16521 GCA_044338805.1 Crocinitomicaceae bacterium | reverse complement strand
TATAAAAACTTGAAATTTTTCCCTAGATAAACGGCAGCGTCTCCTAATTCTTCTTCGATTCTTAATAATTGGTTGTATTTTGCCATTCGATCACTTCGCGAAGCAGAACCAGTTTTAATTTGTCCTGTATTCAATGCTACAGCCAAATCAGCGATGATGCTATCTTCTGTTTCACCACTTCTATGACTCATTACTGACGAATAACCATTTTTTGTTGCCAATTGAACAGCTTCAATAGTTTCTGTTAAGGTACCAATTTGGTTCACTTTAACCAATATTGAATTCGCTATTCCTTCATTGATACCTTTTGTAAGTCTTTTTGTATTCGTTACGAAAAGATCATCTCCAACTAATTGTACTTTATCGCCTAATTCTTGTGTAGCCAATTTCCAACCTTCCCAATCATCTTCAGCTAAACCATCTTCAATTGAAACAATCGGATATTTAGAGCACCAGTTTTTCCAGAAAGCGACCATTTCAACGGATGTCATTTCTTCCCCAGTAGATTCAAAGATATATCTCTTTTTATCGGCGTTGTAAAATTCAGAAGAAGCGGCATCTAGAGCTATATAAACATCTTCTCCTGCAACAAAACCAGCTTTATGAATTGCTTCCATTACATATTGTAGCGCCTCTTCATTGGACCCTAAATTAGGAGCGAAACCACCTTCATCACCGACATTAGTGGACATACCTTTTTCTTTTAATACACTTTTTAAGTGGTGAAAAATTTCAGTTCCCCATCTCAATCCTTCTGAAAAAGAAGAAGCACCAAATGGCATGACCATAAATTCTTGAATATCAATTAAATTATCGGCGTGTGATCCACCATTCAAAATATTCATCATTGGCACTGGCATCGTAACAGCGCCAACTCCACCGATATAGCGATACAAACTCAACCCTGATTCTTGAGCAGCAGCTTTTGCAACAGCCAAAGAAACACCAAGAATAGCATTTGCTCCCAATTTCGATTTATTCTCTGTATTATCCAAACGAATCATTAAAGTATCAATTCCTTTTTGATCAAAAATGTCCATTCCTTGAATTGCATCATTAATTAATGTGTTCACATTTGAGACTGCTTTAAGCACTCCTTTTCCTAGATAAATGTTTTTATCACCATCTCTCAACTCAACCGCTTCATGAATTCCTGTTGAGGCTCCAGAAGGGACAGCAGCTCGGCCAACAATTCCATTTGCGGTAATAACATCTACTTCAATAGTTGGATTTCCTCGAGAATCTAATATTTGTCTTCCGATGACTTTAGCTATATAACTCATTATTTGGATTGTTTCATATTGTGAATAAACTGGTCAAAAAGGTAACGTGAATCATGCGGTCCTGCCGATGCTTCTGGATGAAATTGAACAGAAAATATTGGTTTTCCAACAATTTCTATTCCTGCAATGGTATCATCATTTAAATGTTTGTGTGTTACGGTAATCTTATCATTTCCCGATAAACTTTCTTTCGAAATTACAAAACCATGATTTTGAGAAGTAATTTCTCCTTTTCCAGTTTTAAGGTTTATAACTGGATGATTAATGCCTCTGTGTCCATTAAACATTTTCTCTGTTTTTAAACCTTGGCTCAATCCTAAAATTTGATGACCTAAACAAATTCCAAATACTGGTTTATTTGAATTTACAATTTCTTTCACCAATTCTATTGACTCTGGCATAGCGGAAGGATCTCCGGGACCATTTGACAACATGTATCCATCAGGATTGAATTTGTCCATTTCCGTTTTGGATGTATTCAAAGGAAAAACTGTTACATGACATCCTCTATCGGTCAAACATTTAATTATATTTTTCTTAACTCCAAAATCTATCAATGCAACTTTATATTCTATATTTTCAGGTACAACTTCAAACGCAACTTTTGTTGTAACTTGCGAAGACAATTCTAAGCCATCCATTGACGGTGCTTTTTCTAAAATCGTTTTCAATTCTGAAATAGATAAACGTTCTGAAGAAATTATTGCGTTCATCGCTCCTTTACTTCTTATATGCCGAACCAAAGCACGTGTGTCAACATCTGCAATTCCAACAGTTTGACTTTCAATCATGTAATCTTCTAACGAACCGTTTGCAGACTCTCTCGAATATATTTCAGAGAATTTTTTTGTGACAAGTCCTGCAATTTTAATAGATTCTGATTCAATTTCTTCATTATGCACACCATAATTACCTATATGCGCGGTTGTCATAATTAGAATTTGACCAAAATAAGAAGGATCCGTAAATACTTCTTGATAACCTGTCATTCCTGTATTGAATGCAATTTCACCAGTTGTCGTGCCAATTTTACCAATTCCAACACCTTGAAAAACTGTTCCGTCGGCTAAAACTACAACAGCAGGTCTTCTTTCTTCCATTTAAAATATTTTGTGCAAAGTTAGGCTTTCATCTTGAAATTTGGAAACAGTTTGACATAAAAAAAGGGTAATGTTACCATTACCCTTAATATATTTGAATAGAAATGAATTATTTCTCTTCTGTACTTTCTTCTGAAGTCGTTTCCTCAGTCGCTTCTGGAGCAGATTCTTCAGCAGGAGCTGTAGCTTCTTCAACAGTTTCAACTTCAGCAACAGGCTCTTCTGATACTGCCTCAGCAGCAGGTTTATCACCAGATTCAACAATAGTTGTTGCTTCATCACCCTTAGAACCAGCTCTTCTAGAACGTCTTGTTGTCTTTTTCGCTTTTTCGTTTGTGTAGATATCATTGAAATCAACCAATTCAATAATACACATTTCAGCGTTATCACCTAAACGATATCCCGTACGAATTATACGAGTATAACCTCCTGGTCTGTCTGCAATTTTTGGAGCAACATCTCTGAATAATTCAGAAACTATCTCTTTGCTTTGCAAGTAACCAAAAACAGTTCTTCTTGAATGTGTTGAATCTGTTTTTGATTTAGTTAACAAAGGCTCTACATATCCTCTTAAAGCTTTTGCTTTTGCAACAGTTGTATTAATACGCTTGTGCTGAATAAGAGAACAAGCCATATTAGATAACATCGCTTTTCTATGTGAAGCTGTTCTACCTAAATTATTTACTTTATTACCGTGTCTCATTTTTTTAAATTTCGTAAGTAACGGTTAACTGAGTCTTTTCCAAGGTATCGCCTAAAGCTCAGCCACCTATTACGCCATTATTAATTTATTGCGATTCCTAATCTTTATCTAATTTATATTTAGCTACATTCATTCCGAAAGTAAGACCTTTATTATCAACTAAGTCTTCAAGTTCAGTAAGTGATTTCTTACCAAAATTACGGAATTTCAAAAGGTCATTTTTGTTGTAAGAAACTAAATCACCCAATGTTTCAACGTCAGCTGCTTTTAAACAATTCAAAGCTCTTACAGATAAATCCATATCAACTAATTTTGTCTTAAGCAATTGGCGCATGTGTAAAGAAGTTTCATCAAACTCTTCTGTTTCTGCTTTTACTTCACTATCCAACGTAATTCTCTCATCTGAGAACAACATGAAATGGTGAATTAAAATCTTAGCAGCTTCTTTCAACGCTTCTTTTGGATGAACTGAACCATCAGTAGTAATATCAAAAACTAATTTTTCATAATCCGTTTTTTGTTCAACACGGAAATTTTCAACCGTATATTTTACATTTTTAATCGGAGTATAAATTGAGTCAATGAAAATAGTTCCAAAAGGAACTCCGCTGATTTTATTTTCTTCTGCAGGAACATATCCTCGACCTTTAGTAATTGTCAATTCAATTTCTAATTTTACTGATGGCTCCATATTACAGATAACCAAATCAGAATTTAAAACTTGAAAAGCAGAGGTAAATTTACCTAAGTCACCAGCAGTAAGTTTATCTTGACCAGAAACAGATATTACAACCGTTTCTGAGTCAGTTCCTTCAATTTGTTGTTTGAAACGAACTTGTTTCAAATTCAATATTATTTCAGTAACGTCTTCTACAACACCTTTAAGTGTAGAGAATTCATGATCTGCACCATCAATACGTATAGACGAAATTGCAAATCCTTCTAAAGAAGAAAGCAAAATACGACGTAATGAATTACCTACGGTAATACCATAACCCGGTTCAAGAGGACGAAATTCAAATTGTCCTTGATGTTCATCGGACTGAATCATGATAACCTTGTCAGGCTTTTGGAAGTCTAGAATAGCCATATTAATACTTTATTTATTATTTAGAATATAATTCGACAATTAGTTGTTCTTTGATATTTTCAGGAATCATGTCACGTGCAGGAATACCTAACACTTTACCAGACATATCTGAATTATTCCAATCCAACCAGTCATATTTTTTATTACTAGATGACAAAGAAGCTGTAATAGCTTCTAAAGACTTCGATTTCTCACGAACTCCAACTACATCACCAACTTTCAATGTATATGAAGGTATGTTAACTAATTCTCCATTCACAGTGATGTGTCTGTGAGAAACCAATTGACGCGCTCCACGACGACTAGGAGAAACACCTAATCTATAAACTGTATTATCTAAACGTGACTCACAAAGTTGCAACAAGATTTCTCCTGTAATACCTTTCATTCTTTGAGCACGCTCAAACATGTTAGAGAATTGACGCTCTAATATACCATACGTATATTTTGCTTTTTGCTTTTCAGTTAACTGAATAGAGTACTCTGACTGCTTACCGCCACGTCTTTTAGAAGGACCATGTTGTCCTGGACCGTAAGCTCTTTTTTCTAGCGACTTGTCTGGGCCAAAGATTGGATCTCTGAAACGACGCGCGATTTTGGATTTTGGACCTGTATATCTTGCCATTTTTATAAATTTAAAAGTACGATTATGAATTAAGGCTTTCCTTCGATAATCTTAGTGCACTTTAGTTAATTAATATTAAACTCTACGTCTTTTTGGAGGACGACATCCATTATGAGGTAGTGGAGTTACATCCACTATTTCAGTTACTTCGATTCCAGCATTATGCAATGATCTGATAGCAGACTCACGTCCCCCACCTGGTCCTTTAACATAAACTTTAACCTTACGTAATCCGAAGTCATGGGCTTCTTTAGCACAATTCTCAGCTGCCATTTGTGCAGCATAAGGAGTGTTCTTTTTAGATCCTCTAAAACCCATTTTTCCCGCTGATGACCATGAAATTACTTGGCCAGCATTGTTAGTCAAAGAAATTATTACGTTGTTGAAGGTAGCTTGAATATGCGCTTCACCCATCGCATCAACTTTGACGATCTTCTTCTTTTTTTGATTAGACTTTGCCATCTTTTATTTACTTATTATTTAGTCGCTTTCTTCTTGTTCGCAACTGTTTTTCTTCTACCTTTTCTTGTACGAGCATTATTCTTTGTACGTTGACCTCTCAAAGGTAACCCTGAACGATGACGAATTCCTCTTTGACAACCGATATCCATTAAACGTTTGATGTTTAATTGAATTTCAGAACGCAACTGACCTTCAGTTTTCACTTCATTGATCGCGTTACGAATAGCTGCCAATTGATCATCATTCCATTCTTGAACTTTGATGTTTTCGTCAATTCCGTTGTCCTTCAAAATTTTACTTGAAGTGCTCTTTCCAATTCCGAAGATGTAAGTCAAACCGATTACACCTCTCTTGTTTTTTGGTAAATCTATACCTGCAATACGTGCCATACTTTTTTATATTACCCTTGTCTTTGTTTAAGTTTAGGATTCTTTTTATTAATCACATAAACTACTCCATTTCTCTTAACGATTTTGCAATCTGCAGTTCGTTTTTTAACTGATGCTCTAACTTTCATCTTTTCTTTATTTAAACTAATGCTTATTTATATCTGAAAGATATTCTACCTTTTGATAAATCATAAGGAGACATTTCAACTTTCACTCTATCTCCAGGAAGAATTTTAATGTAGAACATTCTCATTTTTCCTGAAATATGAGCTGTTATAATATGACCATTTTCTAACTCTACTCGAAACATTGCATTCGATAAGGCTTCGATGATCACACCGTCTTGCTCAATTGATGTTTGTTTTGCCATTTTTTAAAACCCAGATAATTCGCCTTGTGTTCTTCTTCCTTTAATTCGAGTTCCTTCCATCAAACCGTCCATGTGACGATTCAAAAGATAAGATTCGATTTGTTGTAAGGTATCCAAAACAACTCCGACCATAATTAATATAGACGTTCCTCCGAAGAACATAGCAAATGCATCATTTACCCCAGCTAATTTAGCCACTGAAGGTAAAATAGCAATTACCGCTAGGAATATAGAACCTGGCAACGTAATTCTTGAAACCAATGTATCAATATATTCAGCCGTATCTTCTCCTGGTCTAACACCTGGGATAAAACCACCTGATCTTTTCAAATCATCTGCAATTTTTCTTGGGTTAATCATGATAGCCGTGTAGAAATAAGTGAAAACAATAATTAAAAGTGCTAAAAGCAAATTATAACTTACGCCATAAATATCTCCTAACGTTCTTTGAATAAAATTTCCACCTTCTGCAGCACCACTAGCAAAAATCATTACCGGAATTGTCATAATTGCTTGAGCAAAAATGATAGGCATTACACCACTTGCATTCACCTTAATTGGCAAATAACTTCTAGCGCCTGCCTCATCAACTGCTCTTGCACCTACAACCCTTTTGGCAGTATTTAGCGGAATTTTGCGAACACCTTGTACAATTAATATTGTTCCTAGAATCACAATCATAAATGCTACGATTTCCAAGACAATTTTAATCAAGTTTCCAGATCCAACAGCAAAACCGAACTCTGCAGTGAATGCTTCAGGTAAACGAGCAAGAATTCCAACAGTTATCAATAATGAAATACCATTACCAATACCTTTATCAGTTATTCTTTCTCCTAACCAAACAGCAAACATAGAACCTGCAATTAATACAAGTATTGTTTGTGTCCACCAGAATGTTGAAGCATCTACAGGCATTGCACCTTTAGATTGCACATATAATGTCAAATAACTCGGCGCTTGTAAAGCACAAATTATAATTGTCAAAATACGTGTGTAATTATTGATTCGTTTTCTTCCCGACTCACCTTCATTCTGCATTTTTTGAACAGCAGGAACTGCCATACCTAATAATTGCATAATGATCGATGCACTAATGTATGGCATAATTCCAAGAGCCATGACAGAAGCATTGGTAAAACCTCCTCCTGAAAAAAGAGAAAGTAATGTTTCCAACGCATTTTGCCCGCCACTTGCTTGCGCATTCATTAATGCCGTGTAATTAACACCCGGTAATACGACGAATGATCCTACTCGGTAAACCAAAATTAATCCAAGAGTCAATAAGATTCTCTTTCTTAATTCTTCTACTTTCCAGATATTTTTAATACTTTGTATAAATCGTTTCATTTAAAAAAATGTTGGCGAAGTTAATTAGATTTCTGAACAATTCCCACCTTGACCTTCAATTAAAGCTTTCGCTGAACTTGAAAATTTGTGAGCAATCACATTAACCTTACCTTTCAATTCTCCTCTTCCTAAAACTTTAACTAGCTCATTTCTTGAAACTAGGCCGTTTTCACGTAAAATTTCAGGTGTAATTTCTGAAACATTTTTACGATCAATTAGAGATTGAATAATATCTAAATTAATTGCTTTATACTCAACACGGTTAATATTTTTAAAACCGAATTTAGGTACTCTTCTTTGTAAAGGCATTTGCCCTCCTTCGAAACCAATCTTAGATTTGTATCCAGATCTTGATTTCGCTCCTTTGTGTCCACGGGTAGAAGTTCCACCATGACCAGATCCCTGACCACGTGCAATTCTTTTGTCTTTTTTAACAGACCCAGCTGCTGGAGTTAAATTATGTAAATTCATTGTAAATCGTTTTATAAGGATTACTCCACAACCTTAATAAGGTGTGATATTTTCTTAACCATTCCTAGAATTTGAGGAGTTGCTTCTTTTTCAAGAATTTGATTCAACTTTCTAAATCCTAGCGCCTTTAACGTAGCCTTTTGATCAGCGGGACGTCTAATAGCGCTTCTTACTTGCTGTATTTTAATTATAGCCATCTGATTTTCTATTAACCGTTAAACACTTTATCCAATGTAATCCCACGTTGTTTTGCAACAGCAACTGCATCTCTCATTTTAGAAAGAGCATCTATTGTAGCTTTCACTACGTTGTGTGGATTTGAAGATCCTTGTGACTTAGCCAAAACATTATGAATACCAACGCTTTCTAATACCGCACGCATTGCACCACCTGCAATAACACCTGTACCGACTGATGCTGGTTTCAATAAAATTTCAGCTCCACCAAATTTACCTTTTTGAGAATGAGGAACAGTACCATGTAAAATTGGAACTTTGATCAAATTTTTCTTTGCATCATCAATTCCTTTTGTAATAGCCTCTGTTACTTCTTTTGCTTTTCCTAAACCATGACCAACGATTCCATTTTCATTTCCAACTACAACAATTGCAGAGAAACTAAATGTACGTCCACCTTTTGTTACTTTCGTAACACGGTTAACAGAAACGAGTTTATCTTTTAACTCTATATCTGAGGGTTTTACCCTGTTTAATACCTGTGCTGCCATTTTTTAAAATTTTAAACCGCCTTCTCTTGCTGAGTCAGCTAATGATTTAACTCTACCGTGGTATAGATAACCATTGCGATCAAACACAACGCTTTCGATTCCGGCTTTTAATGCTTTTTCTGCAACCTCTTTTCCAATAACCGCAGCTTGTTCAGATTTATTCTTACTTTCTACTGCTTTATTTTTAAAAGATGATGCTGATGCCAATGTTACTCCGTTAATATCATCAATCAACTGTGCGTAGATTTGTTTATTACTTCGGAATACAGAAAGACGTGGCACCTTAGAAGTACCAGAAACTCTCTTTCTGATTCTTCTTTTAATTTTCGCTCTTCTGTTTATTTTACTGAATGCCATAACTTTAACTATTATTTTTTACCTGCAGATTTACCAGCTTTTCTTCTAACTTCTTCACCTAGGAAACGAATTCCTTTACCTTTATACGGTTCAGGTTTACGTAAGGAACGAATTTTGGCAGCTACTTGACCTATAAGTTGTTTGTCAAAAGATTCTAACGTAACAACTGGTGCTTTACCCTTTTGGGTATCTGCAGATACTTTTATTTCTTTAGGAAATTCTAAAACAATTGCGTGAGAATATCCTAACATTAACTCCAACTGTTGACCAGTTGCAGTTGCACGATATCCAACTCCAATCACTTCTAATTCCTTTTTAAACCCTTCCATAACACCAATACACATGTTATTCACTAATGAACGGTATAAACCATGCTTAGCTCTGTGATTTGGCGCGTCTGATTCGCGGCTGAAAGTTATTACATTGCCCTCAATGTTCACTGTTACACAAGAATCTATTTCTTGAAACAATTCACCTTTAGGACCCTTAACAGAAACTACATTTCCGTTTAACTTTACGTCTACTCCACTCGGGATGTTAACTGGGGATTTACCTATCCTTGACATTTCTAACTATTCTTAAAATTAATATACGTAGCAAAGAACTTCTCCACCAACGTTTTGTTTTCTTGCTTCTTTATCAGTAATTACACCTTTTGAAGTTGAGACAATTGCAATTCCAAGACCATTCAATACACGTGGCATTTCAGATGCCCCACTGTATTTTCTTAATCCTGGACGAGAAGCTCTTTGCAATTTTGTAATTGCAGGAACTTTCGTTGATGAATTGTATTTCAAAGCAATCTTAATAATGCCTTGTTTGTCATCTTCTTCAAATTTGTAATTAGTGACAAAACCCTGATCAAATAAAATTTGCGTCATTGCACGTTTTACATTTGAACTAGGAATCTCTACAATTTTCAAACCAGCCGCACTCGCGTTACGAATTCTGGTTAGAAAATCTGCTATAGGATCTGTATTCATAATCTTCCTATTAAACTTTAAATTACCAACTTGCTTTTTTAACTCCTGGGATCTTTCCAGACAATGCCATTTCACGGAATGTTACCCTTGAAATACCAAACTGACGCATGTAACCTCTAGGTCTTCCTGTCAAACCACAACGGTTGTGAACACGAATTTTAGAAGAATTTGCAGGCAATTTTTGAACTGCAATCATAGCATCCCATTTAGCTGCTTGAACCTCTTCAGAAGTATCAGTTGACTTAAGTATTTTAGTCAATTCTGCTCTCTTCTTTGCGTATCTTGCAACTAATTTTTCTCTTTTGCGCTCACGCGCTTTCATTGATTCTTTTGCCATCTCTACTATTTTTTAATAAATGGAAAGCCAAATGCGTCAAGTAATTCCTTACCTTCTTCATCACTTCCTGCTGAAGTAACGAAAGTAATATCCATTCCAAGAATACGATTTACTTTGTCAATGTCAATTTCAGGAAAAATGATGTGTTCTTTGATACCCATGTTAAAGTTTCCTCTACCGTCAAATCCTTTTGGATTTACACCGCGGAAGTCACGAGTTCTAGGTAAAGCAACAGATAAAAAACGATCTAAAAAGTCGTACATTTTATTACCTCTTAACGTTACTTTCGTACCAATCGGCATTCCTTTTCTTAATTTAAAGTTGGAGATATCTTTTTTAGAGATAGTCATAATTGCTTTTTGACCAGCAATTCTTGACAAATCTGCTACAGCACTATCTATCAACTTTTTATCAGCAACTGCATCGCCCATTCCTTGGCTCAATACAATCTTTTCCAGTCTAGGTACTTTCATAACAGTCTTGTACCCGAATTTTTCTGTTAATGCAGGAATAATTTCTGCACTATATTTTTCTCGAAGTCTCGGTGAATAACTCATTACTTAATTTCCTCCCCTGATTTTTTTGAATAACGAACTAATTTTCCTTTTGCGTCTAACTTACGGCCAATGCGTGATGCAATACCTTTAGTTACGATCATAAGGTTTGATACATGGATAGTTGATTCCTTTTCCACGATCCCACCTTGAGGGTCTGCTGCACTTGGTTTAGAGTGTTTTTTTACCATATTAACACCTTCAACAATTGCACGCATTTTTTTTCTGTCAATAGTAAGGATTTTTCCTTCCAATCCTTTAGATTCACCGTTAAGTACCTTAACTGTGTCTCCTACTTTAATGTGTAATTTCTGTTGCATAACTTCAATTAATTTAAAGTACCTCTGGAGCAAGAGAAACAACCTTCATATAGTTGTTTTCACGCAGCTCACGAGCGACTGGTCCGAAAATACGAGTACCTCTCATTTCACCTGCTTGATTCAATATAACGCAAGCGTTATCATCAAAACGAATGTATGACCCGTCTGCACGGCGTACTTCTTTTTTTGTTCTTACTATTACTGCCTTAGCTACTGTACCCTTTTTAACGGCTCCAGAAGGCATTGCGCTCTTGACAGCAACGACGATTTTATCGCCAACTGAAGCATAACGACGTCTAGTACCTCCTAAAACACGGATTACTAAAACTGTTTTTGCTCCTGAGTTATCTGCTACTCCAAGTCTAGATTCTGTTTGTATCATTACTAAAAATTATTTAGCTCTTTCAATAACTTCTACTAATCTCCAGTTCTTTGATTTACTCAAAGGACGGGTCTCCATAATTTTAACAGTATCACCAATGTGGCAATCATTGTTTTCATCGTGGGCGACAAATTTAGTAGTTTTTTTTACGAACTTACCATACTTTGGGTGTTTTACTTTACGTTCCACAGAAACTACAATAGATTTCTGCATTTTGTCGCTAGTAACGACCCCAATTCGTTCTTTTCTTAAATTACGCTTTTCCATGTCAAGCCAATTTCAATTTTAAACAAGCGATTAAGCTTGTGCTTCACGTTTAGTCAATTCAGTGTTCAATCTTGCGATTGTTTTTCTGACGTTTCGAATTTGAATTGGATTTTCCATTGGCGCAACACTGTGCGTCAGTTTCATTTTCGTAAGTTGATTTGAAAAATCGGCAATGCGACTCTTCACGTCTTCAACTGAAAGATTTGTGATTTCTTGCTGGTTCATATTAATTTCTATTTCTCTGGTATTACATAGTCGTTGCGAACAACGAACTTACATTTCACCGGTAACTTTTGAGCTGCCAAACGCATTGCTTCTTTTGCAATTTCGTAAGGCACACCGTCTGCTTCAAACATGATGCGACCTGGTTTTACTACTGCTACCCAGTGACTTGGAGCTCCCTTTCCTTTACCCATACGAACTTCTGCTGGTTTTGAGGTAACCGGCTTGTCAGGGAAAATTCGAATCCACACCTTTCCTTCACGTTTCATATATCGAGTAACGGCGATACGTGAAGCTTCAATTTGGCGTGATGTGATCCATGCAGGCTCCAATGTTTTCAATCCAAAAGATCCGAAAGCAATTGTACTACCTCTTTGGGCCATACCTCTGTTTCTACTCTTTTGAACTCTTCTAAATTTGGTTCTTTTTGGCTGTAACATCTTATATCAATTTTACTGTCCTGTTATTTTTTCTTTCTCTTTGCTCCCATTGGTCTTCTTGGTCCTGCTCCTGGCGCTCCTGATTTAGCAGCAGCTGCAGCCATTCCAACATTTGGAGAAAGATCACGCTTTCCATATACTTCACCTTTACATATCCAAACTTTGATACCTAAACGGCCATAAGTTGTATGTGCTTCAGCAAGTGCATAGTCGATGTCAGCTCTAAACGTATGTAACGGAGTACGTCCATCCTTGTACATCTCACTACGAGCCATTTCTGCACCATTCAAACGTCCAGAAATCTTAACTTTGATTCCTTCAGCTCCCATACGCATTGTGCTCGCAATTGACATTTTGATTGCTCTTCTAAAAGAAATACGAGCTTCCAATTGACGAGCGATTCCATCAGCTACTAAACGAGCATCCAATTCTGGACGTTTCACCTCGAAAATGTTGATTTGAATCTCTTTTTTCGTTAATTTTTTTAACTCTTCTTTTAGCTTATCAACCTCTTGTCCACCTTTACCGATAATCACCCCTGGTCGAGCTGTATTAATCGTTACAGTAACAAGTTTCAATGTTCTTTCGATAATTATCTTTGCAATACTTGCTTTTGACAAACGAGCATTAAGATACTTACGAATTTGATCATCTTCAATGATTTTATCCTTGTAGTTTTTTCCACCATACCAGTTAGACTCCCATCCGTGGATGAAACCAAGTCTATTTCCTATTGGATTTGTTTTTTGTCCCATCTTATACTAACTTAGCTTTAGCACCATCAACAACGATGGTAACATGGTTTGATCTTTTTCTAATTCTATGAGCTCTACCTTGAGGAGCAGCTTGAATTCTTTTCAACATTGCACCACCACCAACTTCAATTGATTTCACTACTAACGTTTCTTCTTCAATACTTTTTCCTTCATTTTTTTGTTCCCAGTTTGAAATTGCTGAACGCAATAACTTACCAAGACTTGTAGAAGCATCTTTTGCATTATGTTGCAATATATTCAGAGCTTTATTAACCTCAATTCCTCTTACAAGATCAGCGACTAATCGCATTTTTCTTGGAGCAATCGGAGAGTCATTTAAACGAGCAATTGCCATTGTCGTTTTAATCTCTTTTAAATTTTCGGCTCTTAACCTTTTTCTAGCACCCATGACTTTGGCTGTTTAAATTCTATCTTTTCTTATCTTTTCTATTCCCTCCATGGCCACGGAAATTACGAGTTGGTGAAAATTCACCTAACTTGTGTCCCACCATGTTTTCACTTACGAAAACTGGAATAAACTTGTTACCATTGTGTACAGCAAACGTTAACCCAACAAAATCTGGAGTTATAGTTGAAGCTCTTGACCAAGTTTTGATCACTGCTTTACTACTCGCTGCTTGCGCATCTTCCACTCGCTTCATTAACTTGTAATGTACGAAAGGTGGTTTTTTCAACGAACGACTCATATCTTACTTATTTTTTCTTCTTTCGATGATAAACTTATCTGAATACTTCTTCTTATCACGTGTTTTGAATCCTTTAGCAGGAATACTATTACGAGATCTAGGGTGTCCACCTGAGTTTTTACCTTCACCACCACCCATTGGGTGATCGACAGGATTCATAACTACACCACGTACACGTGGGCGACGACCTAACCAACGAGAACGACCTGCTTTACCAGATACTACCAAGTTGTGTTCAGAATTTGAAACAGAACCAATAGTTGCGATACACGTTGTTAAAATCATTCTAGTTTCTCCAGAAGGCATTTTAACGATTGCATAACGACCATCACGAGCGTTCAATTGAGCGTAAGTACCTGCTCCACGAGCAATAGCACCACCCTTTCCAGGTTTTAATTCAATGTTATGAATTACAGTACCAAGTGGAATATCACTTAAGAAAAGTGCGTTTCCTACATTTGGTGCAGCAGCTTTACCAGCTACAACTACATCACCAACTTTTAAACCGTTAGGTGCAATAATGTAACGTTTTTCACCGTCTGCATAGAATAACAATGCAATATGCGCAGTACGATTAGGATCATATTCGATCTCTTTAACCGTTGCAGGCACTTCATGCTTGTCTCTTTTAAAATCAATGATCCGGTATCTTTGTTTATGACCTCCACCCATGTATCGCATGGTCATTCTACCGTCATTGTTTCGACCACCAGATTTCTTCATCGGCGCAACAAGGCTCTTTTCAGGAACGTTTGTTGTGATTTCTGAATAATCACTGTTAATCTTGTGTCTTTGCCCTGGAGTGATAGGCTTGAATTTTTTAAGACCCATTAGTCAAATTCTTAAAAATTATTAAATAAATCAATCGCTTCTCCATCTGCAACAGTAACAACAGCTTTTTTCCATTGTCTACTTGGTTGCTCAACGATACCTTTGTTAGTATATTTAACAGAGGATTTACCACCGCCATAATTCATTGTACGAACATCAGTAATACTGACACCATACATTTTCTCGACGGCTTTTTTAATTTCCAACTTATTTGCTTTTCTGTCTACTTCGAAAGTGAAACGATTAAATTTTTCACTCGCTCCTGTAGCCTTCTCAGAAATAATTGGTTTTTTGATAATTGCTTTCATCATCAATTAGTTTAAAATCTTTTCAATAACTTCAATTGAACTCACAGCCAAAACAACTTTTCTTGCATTTAACACATCATATGTATTAACTGAATCAGCTGTTACGACTTTCACTCTTCCAAGGTTACGAGAAGACAAATATACATTGTCATTTTGTTCACCTAAAATCAATAAAACTTTTTCGTTCTCAAGTTTTAATGCGGATAACAAAGACTTAAAATCTTTTGTTTTTGCAGCGTCAAAGTTTAAATCTTCAAGCACCATGATTGCATCACCTTTTGCTTTGTAAGAAAAAGCTGATTTTCTAGCCAATCTCTTCAATTTAACATTTAACTTGAAATGGTAATTTCTTGGTCTTGGTCCGAAAATACGACCACCACCTACACGAGTACCAGATTTGATACTACCAGCACGAGCTCCACCAGTTCCTTTTTGCTTTTTAATTTTTCTTGTAGATCCAGATATTTCTGCTCTTTCTTTAGCTTTATGCGTTCCTTGACGACGATTTGCCAAGTGTTGCTTTACATCTAAGTAAATTGCGTGATCGTTTGGTTCAATTCCAAAAACTGAATCTGAAAGCGTTACTTTTTTAGAAGTAGCTTTTCCTTTAGCGTCAAATACTTTTGCTTCCATTACTTCAAAATTGTTACGGTTGAACCTTTAGATCCAGGTATAGAACCTTTCACTACGATTAAATTTTTATCTGCAAGAATCTTCAAAATTACAAGATTCTCCATTACAACTCTTTCGTCACCCATATGACCACCCATGCGCATTCCTTTGAATACACGAGCAGGATATGAACATGCTCCAATTGATCCTGGTGCACGAAGACGATTGTGTTGTCCGTGGGTAGCTTGTCCAACTCCAGCGAAACCATGACGTTTTACAACACCTTGGAAACCCTTTCCTTTTGAAGTTCCTACAACGCTAACGAATTCACCTTCCTCGAAGATATCAACGTTAACCAGGTCACCCAGACTTAAGTTTTCGAAACCTTTAAATTCAACCAACTTCGATTTTGGAGTTGTGTTTGCTTTTTTAAAGTGACCCTTCAAAGCGTTTGGAGTGTTTTTTTCCTTACGGTCTCCAAAACCCAATTGAACAGCTTCGTAACCATCTCTGTCTTGTGACTTAACCTGAGTTACGACACAAGGACCTGCTTCTATAACTGTGCATGGCAATGATTTACCCTCGGCACTGTAGATGCTAGTCATTCCGACTTTTCTACCAATTATTCCTGGCATATACTGTTTATTATTAATTATTAAACTTTAATTTCTACGTCTACTCCACTTGGTAGCTCCAATCTCATTAGTGCATCAACAGTCTTCGCAGAAGAACTATAGATATCTAACAATCTTTTGTATGAACATAATTCAAATTGCTCACGCGCTTTTTTCATTACGTGTGGAGATTTCAATACAGTATAAATACGTTTGTGTGTTGGTAATGGAATTGGTCCACTTACTACTGCACCTGTTGCTT
>JBIIWQ010000173.1:0-5104 GCA_044338805.1 Crocinitomicaceae bacterium | reverse complement strand
AACGAGAGATAATGTTTCGATTCCGGAATACATTGAAATGATTCGTTTAAAAACATCTGTATTATTGGGATGCGCCTTAGAAATGGGTGCAGTAATAGGAAATGCAACGGAATCAGATCGAAAACATATATACAATTTTGGACAAAATATTGGTATTGCTTTTCAGATACAAGATGATATTCTAGATTTATTTGCCGATCCAGATAAATTTGGAAAGCAAGTTGGAGGTGATGTGATTTCGAATAAAAAGACACTTTTAAATTTACATGCTTTTCTTTTAGCCTCTGAAAAACAAAAGCAAATTCTTGAGAAACTTTCAGTCGAAAGAAACATTGAATTGAAAATTGAAGAAACGAAATCACTTTACGAAAAAATCGGTGCTAGAGCTTGTTGTGAAAAGGAAATGGAGAATTACCATGCAAAAGCAATGAAATCTTTAGAAGCAATTACAGTAAATGACAATGCAAAAGAAACATTAATTAGTTTGGCAAATTTCTTAATGAATAGAGAATTGTAGTTGTGTTTTTAATTGAGCTTCCCCAACGTTTCAGAATTTATTTCGTTACTACTTTCATAATAAAAAAAGCAATAATCCATTGGACGATTTCCCAGAAATTGAAGCATTAAAAAAAGGAAGTCAGTCGGCATTCAACTCTTTGATTGATTTATTCTCTCAAAAAGTTTTTAATTTGTCACTCGGAATTTTACAAAACGAACAAGATGCGGAGGATGTTACACAGGAGATTTTTACAACTGTATTTTTATCAATACATCAATTTAAAGGGGATTCAAAACTGTCTACATGGATTTATCGCATCTCAGTCAATAAATGCCAAGAGTTTCTTCGTAAAAAATCACGTAAAAAAAGAGTTGGTTTTATAATACCTTTAGACAAAGCTGAAACAACGATTCAAATTAGTTCGAATTTTATGCATCCAGGTTTGGAATTGGAAAATCAAGAACGAGGAGCAATTTTATTCGCTGCAATAAATAAATTACCAGAAAATCAAAAAACAGCATTTACATTATACAATTTAGAAAGTATTCCTTATGAGGAAATTGCTCAAATAATGAATACATCATTGTCCGCAGTTGAATCATTGATTTTTCGTGCAAGACAAAACTTAAAGAAGAGCTTATCAGATTATTACGAGGAAAATGAACGTTGAAAAATTAATTCATCAAACGCAAGTTATTAAAAGTTTTATCATCTTATAAAATATGGAAACGAAAAAAGAACTTTGGATCAAGGAAACAATAGACAGTTCTAATGAATTGAAAAGTGTTCCTATTTCTGAAAACTTGAGAAAAAAACTCGAAGTAATTCCTTCATCAATCGATATTTTTAACAGACGGATTCCTTTAAAAGCTGTTTGGCTGGCAGCTGCTAGTATTGCACTTTTAATAACCGTTAATATTGCTACTTTCAATAAAACGCAAAAATTAGAATCACAAGAAAGTACAGTTTATAATGAGTATTTTTCTTATTTAAACCAACTATAATGAAACCAACCCGATTTTATAAATTAATAATAGTTGTATTGATTCTTATCAATCTTACAACTCTCTTTTTCCTTTGGAATGGACCTAAAAGACCGAAGCATCCCGAAAGAAATGAATTAGTAGAATTGTTAGATCTTTCTGGTAATGCAAAGATTAAAATTCTTGCACTTCAAGATAATCACTTTAAAAAGAAAGATGCGCTAATAAATAGGAGTAGAAATTTACACGAATCATTATTTCAATCATTTAATGATGAATCAAAAGACAGCACTGAAATTAAAATGTTAATTGATAAAATTGTTGAAAACCAACGTGAAACAGAACAAATGACGTTTGATTATTTCAAAATAGTTAATTCACTTTGTACACCTGATCAACAAAAGAGATTACAAGAACTTATTCATGACGTTTTGAAACGTGCCGGCGGACCACCCTCACCTCCAAAACATTAATCTTGAAGATTTTACTTTTGATTGTTACACTTCTATTTCAGTTCTTTGTTTTTGGACAGGAAAATAGAGGTATAAAATTAACCCCACTTTTTAATGGCTCACCGTTGGAATTAGATAAAAACTATATTCTAGAAGACTCATCTTGGTACAAATTTTCAACCTGTCGGTTCTACCTTTCAAATCTTTCCTTTTTTAAAGACGGAAAGTTAAAAGAGAAAGTCAATGAATTTTATTTGTTCGATTTAGAAGATCCATTAAGTTTTTCAATCACTTTTAAAAATCAAGATTTCGATTCTTTCTCATTTAATATAGGAATTGATTCAACAACCAATGTTTCAGGAATTTTAGATGGAACTCTCGATCCAATAAATGGAATGTATTGGGCGTGGAACAGTGGCTATATTAATTTTAAATTAGAAGGTACTTCTTCCGAATCAACTGAAAAAAATAAAAGTTTTGAATTTCATTTGGGTGGATATCTAGCTCCTTATCAAACAATTCAAACAGTGAGTTTGCCAATTGAGAAGAACTCAAATGATATTTTAATAAGTTTTGATTTATATCCTTTTATTAAAGGAATTGATTTAAATAAATCAAGTAATGTTATGATTCCAGGAATAAATGCTGTTAAGCTCTCCGCTTTATTACCTTCATTATTTACCATTTTATAAGATGAAAATTAGAATTTTATTTTTCTTTTTTTGTGTTATTTCGCTTGGACTTATTTCATTCAGTCTACAAACGAATACTCAATTAATAGAATTTGTTGTTCCTAAGAAATGGCCTAAACCCGTTTATAATTTTACTAAAAACCCATTGACTGAAGAAGGTTTTCAATTGGGAAGAAAGTTATTCTATGATCCCATTCTTTCTCGTGATAGCACAATAGCTTGTGCATCTTGTCATCTGCAATATACTGGATTTACGCATGTTGACCATGCTGTTAGTCACGGTATTGAAGGACGAAAAGGCAACAGAAATTCACCTGTGTTAATTAACCTTGCTTGGAATAGAAATTTTCATTGGGATGGTGGTGTAAATAATTTGGATGTTCAAGGAATTAATCCAATCCAACATCCAGCAGAGATGGATAATTCTTTAGAAGAAGTTATTCGCAGACTTTCCAAATCAGAAACGTATCCCTCTCTTTTTAAAAAGGCTTTTGGAACATCTGAAATAAATACGGCAACCATAATGAAAGCTCTGACACAATACACTGTTTCACTGGTTTCTTCCAATTCAAAATATGACCAAGTGTTTCGAAAAGAAAAAGGAATTTCTTTCTCCGATCAAGATAAAAATGGTTTGAAAATCTTTAATACACATTGCGCCGCTTGTCATAAAGCTCCATTGTTTACAAATACGTTTTTCGCTAGTAATGGATTGAAAATAGACAGCCTGTTAAATGATGTTGGACGCTATGCTATTACACAACAAGTGAAAGACTCCATGCAATTTAAAATCCCTACACTTCGAAATATTGAATTTACTTTTCCATATATGCACGACGGAAGGTTTCGGAAATTAAAGGATGTGATTAATTATTATAGTGACGGAATCAATGTAAAAGATAAATATTTGAGTTCTCAATTATTAAAACCAATGAATTTTAATGAAATGCAAAAAAAGGATTTACTTGCCTTTTTGTATACTTTAACTGACAAGTCTTTTTTGTATAATAAACGATTTTCTTTTCCAAAATAACGAAATATCCGCAAGTTTTTAAATTAATTGAACTCTAATACTCTATAAACTCAAATCTATGAAAAAACTATCTTTAGGAATTGTGCTAGGATTATCAGCAATGAGCTTTGCACAGACAAATCCTGCGATTACTGCATGGCTGCAAAATACAACTGGAATAATGGGAAGTCATTATGTTTCTGGTAATCCAACAGTAATTAATGATGCTGTAGAAGCAAATGTGCAAACTGTTCAATATTCTGCAAACTGGGCATATATTACAACCAATGGAATTCCAGCTTATCCTACAGGACCATTTCTAGATGGAAATCCTTCATTGGCTACAGATCAAAATGCTATTTTTAAGTTTCCTTTAAATCCAACTCAAAACACAG
The DNA here is from genome assembly GCA_044338805.1 of Crocinitomicaceae bacterium. GTDB lineage: Bacteria > Bacteroidota > Bacteroidia > Flavobacteriales_D > Crocinitomicaceae > M0103. The sequence goes on along the minus strand of JBIIWQ010000173.1, from coordinate 1,071 downwards.
GAGCTTTAACTTCTACAACCGGCGGTAATATCGGTGTTTTCATAAATGGTGTTGCATTGTTCGATTACAGAGATGGTGTTGCTTGGAATACAAGTACCAGCTCATTATGTGGTGGTTTACCTGGAATGTCTCCATTTCCTGGAGGACCTGCTACATCGCAGTCCTGGAATAGAGATGCAGTCCCTGCTGAAAAATTAGGCTTTGACTGTTCAAAGGGTCACCCAGCAAATGGAAATTATCACCATCATCAAAACCCGAGCGCATTTAATTTAGATTTAACAGTAATCTCAACTATTTGTGATATTTATGCGGCTGATGGATTATATGCCATTAATCCAGCTGAACATTCACCTTTAATAGGTTTTGCTTACGATGGTTTTCCAATTTATGGTGCTTATGGTTATGCAAATGCTAATGGAACAGGTGGAATTGTTAGAATTAAATCAGGATATCAATTTAGAAATATTACAGATCGAACTGTTTGGGCTGATGGAACTGATGTTGCAGATGGACCAATTGTAAGTACAACTTATCCTTTGGGTTATTTCAGAGAAGATTATGAATTTATTGCGCATCCATCAGACCCAAGTTATCTAGATGCCCATAATGGTAGAATTTGCAACACTCCAGAATATCCAATTTCGTTATATCCAAATGGAATCTATTGTTATTTTGCTACTGTTGATGTGAATCACAATTCCGCCTATCCTTATGTTGTTGGCCCTTATTTTTATGGTAATAAAACTGCTGCTAAGGTGACTTCAATTACTGAAGCTGTTACAACTTATACTTCAGTTTCTAATGTTAATGAAATCACTACAACAACGTTTAATATTTTCCCAAATCCAACTGCTGATGTTTTAATTGTTCAGTCTTCAGGGTTACAAGAGGGAAATATTATTGCAGAATTAGTTGATGCAACTGGTAAATCAATTCAAACGCAAACAATTTATCAAGGAAGTACAATTTGTTATTTTAATGTGAGTACACTTTATAGTGGCACATATTTCATTAAAATTAGCAACGGTCAATTGACCAAAAGCTATTCAGTTATTATTGCTGAATAATCAA
>JBIIWQ010000172.1:0-5105 GCA_044338805.1 Crocinitomicaceae bacterium | reverse complement strand
GTGGAATTGAAGCAGCAAAACAAGAACATTATGTTGTTATGACACCTGGATCACATTGTTATTTTGATCATTATCAAAGTTCAAATCCAAATGAGCCACTTGCAATTGGTGGATTTACGCCATTAGAAAAAGTGTATGATTTTAATCCAATACCAGAAGGATTTACGGAGCAACAAGCACTTTATGTTTTAGGAGGTCAAGCAAATTTATGGACAGAATATATCCCCGATATGAAAAAGTTGGAGTACATGACTTATCCGCGTGCATTGGCTTTATCTCAAGCATTATGGTGCACTGCAAAACCGCCTTTTGAAGAGTTTAAAAAATCGTTTGTTGACTATCAGTTGAAATACATGAATCGATATGATGTCAATTTTTCCAAAGCCTTTTTCTATCCTAAAATGGAACTTAATCAAAAATTGGAAGGGGTTAATATCCATTTTAAAAGTGGAGAACCTAATTATCATTTCGATTTATTTGTAAAGTCAGATGAAATTCATCCTTCCTTGAGCGGGGGACAAGTAATTGGTGAAAAAGATTCCTTGTATTTTGAGAGAACAACAGGTTCAAAAGTTGTCAATTATTCGTTTAAAGTATCTTCAGAATTTACGACAGAACCTTCTGTTTTTAATTTTACTGTTCATCCAGCACTTGAATTACCTATCGAATTAAAATCGAAACCTAGTGAGAAATATAGCGGTTCAGGATCGTCAACGCTTGTAGATGGAATCATTGGATGCAAACCGTGGAAAGGGAACGAATGGTTAGGTTTTCAAGAGCAAGAAATAGAATTTGTTGTTGATCTGAAGAAATATTCAAAAATTGATTCATTGGAAATAGGTTTCCTTGAAGATGAAGGTTCTTGGATTCACTATCCGAATTTCATTCGATTTTCAGTTTCCAAAAAAGGAAAAAAATGGAAATATTTGAAAGATTCAGATTTGAAATTATCTTCCAATGATGCAAAAAAAGGAAAAACACTGCCTTTTTCAACAATTATTAATAAAAAAGGTAGATACGTAAAAGTATTAATTACAACGTTTGATACAATTCCTCAAGGAATGCCAGGTGAAGGGAATATTCCTTGGACTTTTATGGATGAACTTATTATATTTTATAAGTGATGAAATTTGAATTATGTGCTGCTTCTTTGGAAGCTATTCGTATTGCCAAAGAATTTAATTTTGATAGAATAGAATTATGTCAAAATCTTGAACAAGGAGGAATAACGCCATCTTACGGAATGATTGAATATGCGATTGCACATGGAATTGAAACACATGTTTTAATTCGTCCACGGCCCGGAGGGTTTAATTATTCTGAAGATGAATTAGAGGTTATGTTGCGCGAAATAATCAATTGCAAGGAGATGGGAGCTGCTGGCGTTGTAATTGGTGCATTGACTGAATCTGGAGAAATTGATGAAGACATATTGTCTCAGATAATGATAAAAGCAAAAGGAATGGAAGTAACTTTTCATAGAGCATTTGATGATTGTATTGAATGGGAAAAGGCAATGGATATTCTTATTGAGCATAAAGTGAATAGAATCCTTTCTTCTGGATTATCTCGAAATGTGGAAATTGGAATGCCTATTTTAGAGCAAATGATGGCATATAGTGCTGGCAGAATAGAAATCATGACGGGCGGTGGGGTAAGTGCTGCAAACGTGAGTAAAATTGCCAAAGAACTTTGTCCGAATGCTATTCATTTTTCTGGTACTGTTAAATTTCAACAAGATGAAGAGTCACTTTTTTCCGAATCAGTATTAAAGGTGGACAAAGCAAGAGTTCATAGAATTCTGGAAGCAGCAAAAATCTAATTCTGTAATCTTTTCATCTATATAGCGTTAAAGGGAAATGAAAAGTATTTTATTTATTTGTTTCATAATATTTTTAGCTCCATCATTCGCTCAATGCGATTCAATTCCTCTTTTAAACAAAGAAATAACGAATTTAGTTGGACTTAAAATCAATAAAAAAGTTGGAACAGGAGAATGCTGGGATTTAGCGAAATTTGCTTTAGATGAAGTTGATGCAAACTGGGATGGAGGATTGGTTTATGGAAGAAAATTGTCCGCTACTGAATGCATTTATCCAGGCGATATCATTCAATTCGAAAAGATTAAAATAAAATACAAAAAAGGAAAACAGATTTTCACTGAAACAATGCCTCATCATACAGCAATAGTGTATAAAGTTTTGACCCAAGATGAGATAACCTTAATTCATCAAAATACTGGTTATTCAGGAAGAAAAGTTGGAACAATTATTTCAGGCAAATATTACATCTATAGGCCTGAAAAGTAAATTTAGATCCGATCTAACACATATAGAATCAATTCTTTCATCTCAGCATCAAAACCTTTAGAAAATTCCATTTTAGGTCGGTTAGCAACCCCTAAGCAAATGGTTGCACATCGATGTCCCATAGCTTTTCCTAATGCAAAAATAGCTGAGCTTTCCATTTCAAAATTGGTCACTAAATGATTTTCAAAGCTGAAAGATGTCAATTTCTCATTCATTCCATCTGTTGTATTTTTAACTCTCAGCTGCCTTCCTTGTGGACCATAAAACCCACTGCTTGTAACTGTAATCCCTTGAAATGTCTTTTCAGAAATTAAGTTTTCAGTCAATTCATGGTTTGCCGCAACCAAATAAGGTTGGATTCCAACAGGAAATTGTAAATGGTTTACCAATTCATCTTTTAGTTTTTTCTCCTCTTCGGTATACGATATTTCATAGAAGTGAGCAATATTATCTAAACCAAAAGCATGTGTTGAAACGATATATGAATGAATTGGAATTGGAGCTTGAAGAATACCACAGGTGCCAATTCTAATAATATCTAATGATCGTATATTCTTTTTTTCTTCACGATTTTCTAAATCAATATTCACTAAAGCATCTAGTTCATTTAATGTGATATCAATGTTATCCGTTCCAATTCCTGTTGAAATAACAGTTATTCTTTTCCCTTTGTAAATCCCTGTATGACAAACAAATTCGCGATGCTGTGATTGATGTTCTATTGAATCAAAAAAAGATGAAATCATAGAAACTCTATCTTGGTCACCAACCAAAACGATTTTATCTGAAATGTTTTCGGGAGACAATCCCAAATGATAAACTTGATTATTGCTATTGAGAACTAGCTCTGAAGTTGGAAACTGCATGGATATAAAATAAAAAAGGTGCCAAGATTAGCTTGGCACCTTAAAAGTACGATTTTAGCTTAATTAGAAGTTAAACTTCCAAATACTTTCTGTAAAATATCGGAAATGCGAGCCATTGGATCTTTTCGAATTTTATTTTCTTCGATTTCTACCATATGATAAAGTCCGCTAATTGCTCTTTCTGTAACATATTTATTTAAGTCTGGATTTAATTTTTCTCCACCTGTTAAATTCATTGCAGCATTATATTTTGTGATAATAGGATTCCAGTATTCGGTCAATTTTACTTTTGCTATTGCTGCTTCAACTTTTGGAGAGAAAGCTGTCACTAATTGAGCAGTTGTATTATCCTTCAAAAATTTTGTCGCTGATCCATCACCTCCATTTAAAATTGCAAAACCATCGGAAATACTCATGTTGGTAATGGCATTCGCGAAAATAGGTAATGCTTCTTTTGTTGCTTCTTCCGCAGCTCTATTTAAAGTAGTTTCAAATTTGGCAACCTGTTCATTCAATCCCCAATCAAGTGCTTTTTGCTTCACTTTAAGAGCGTCTTCCGGAAAAGGAAGTTTGATAGCTGAGTTACCTAAAAAGCCATCTGTAACTGAAGTTAAATTTACTGAGTTTTTAATTCCAACATTTAATGCTTCTTTTAATCCAGAAATCACATCAGCATTTGATAATTGTGGTTTTGTTGTTTCTGTATTCGTTGTAACTAATGCTGTTGCTTCCTCCAATACATCACAGGATGGAAGAATTAATATAGTTAATGCGATTGTTAATGGATAAATAATTCGTTTCATGATTTTAAGATTTTGTCAAACATACTATATTTTTTTGGATAGGCAAAAACGATACCAAAATGACATAAAAAAAGAGAGAATAAAATTCTCCCCTTCTTCATAGTATTAGGTTTTTAGTTATCTCATTACATTAATATATCCGGAGAATTCATATTTTCCATCATTTACAGAATCTTTTGCACTAGCTTTCCAAACATATGTTCCAGATTGCACGATTTGACCGTTGTATGTTCCGTCCCATTTCGCTTTTGCATCATGTGATTCCCAAATTATTTCTCCCCATCTATTGAAAATAAATAAGTCGAATTGGTAAATGTCAATTCCTTCAACAAATATTTCCCAAGATTGATTATGTTCATCATCATCAGGTGTAAATGCGTTTGGTGCGTAGAAAATTACATCTTGAACAATATGCATGATATATGTTATTGAATCTATACAACCGAATTCAGATGTAACCAATAATGTAACTGGATAATCACCTACTTCACCTTCTGCGAATACAAATGAAGGGTTTTTCGCAAAACTATATGAAGGACTCGAGCCAGGACTAAACCATTCCCAATTTACAACATCAATTGAAGATCTGTCTTGCAAATGAATAGAAGTTTCAAAGATTGTTGCTGGATTACTTGAAAAAGTAAAATCTGCTGTTGGTAATGGTTTTACATCAATAAGGTTGTTAAATGAACCAGTATAAACACATCCGTAAATGGACGTTATTGTCATATTACAAGAATATAGATTAGGTTGTGTGAAAGTATTCGATGTAGAGTCAGTTCCTATTTCCATGTAACTATTATTATCAGAAAACTCAAAATAAGTTGTAGCTATTTCACCACCATTTGAAGAAGTATTCGTGAATTCAAAGAATCCAGGAATACAATCTTCTGTTTTATTAGGAAGAATTCCTGCTATAATGGGTGTAGGAAAGGTAATCAATGTGCATGAATCTTTAACTGGTGAACCACAAGCCTCTGACATTTCAACACAATATTGTGTGTTCGTAGTTACTGGATCAACAAGAATCGATGTTCCAGTTCCAATAAATGTTCCATTTTCAGTCCAAGTAAATGTATATGGTGATGATCCACCTGCACCCGCTACACTTAACAACAAATCATCTT
>JBIIWQ010000189.1:0-4801 GCA_044338805.1 Crocinitomicaceae bacterium | reverse complement strand
AAATTAAGAGACATGCAAAAATTCAAAACATATAAATCAGTTCAACTTCTTGAACAGCGCCAAACGCCAAAAAGACTAAAGAAAATCCTTTTGTGGGCTTCAGGTTTCATGTTAATTATATTTTTCTTACCATGGACTCAAACAGTAAAATCAAAAGGGAACGTAACTGCATTAAGTCCAAATAATCGTCCACAAACTGTGGAAGCAACAATTGGTGGGAGAATTGAAAAGTGGTTTGTACAAGAAGGCCAATTTGTAAAAAAAGGAGATACAATTGTCTTTTTATCTGAAATAAAATCCGAATATATGGATCCGAATCTAATTGCAAGAACAGAATCCCAAATGAAATCCAAAGAAAACAGTGCGAATTCGTATATGGTAAAAGTAGGTTCACTAGATAAACAGATAGATGCATTAATTGATAACAGAATAATCAAGATTCAACAAACAAAGAATAAAATCAAGCAATGTGAATTAAAAATTATTTCTGATAATGCGGATTTTATGGCTAATTCGAAGCAACTCGAAATTGCTATAAAACAATATAAACGAACAGAAGACCTTTTCAAACAGGGATTAAAATCACAGACAGATTTGGAAAACAAGCGTTTGAAAGTTCAAGAAATGGAAGCTAAAGTCACAAGTTTTGAATCAAAATTATTGACTTCCAAGAATGAGCTTTTAAATGCTGAAGCCGAATTAAATTCAATTGATGCCGATTACCGTGACAAAATAGCAAAAAGTGAATCTGAAAAAGCTAGTGCCATGTCTAGCTTGTACGATGTTGAAGCAACCGTTACCAAAATGCAAAATCAAGTTGCAAATTACAATATAAGATCTGGATTTTATTATGTTACGGCACCTCAAGATGGCTATATTTCAGAAGCACTTCAAAATGGAATTGGTGAAATTGTCAAAGAAGGAAAGGCTTTAGTAAGTATTGTTCCAACTTTATCTGATTATGCTGTTGAGATGTTTGCTGACCCAGTAGACTTGCCTCTTTTGCATGTTGGTAATACCGTAAGAATTCAATTTGATGGTTGGCCAGCGATTGTTTTTTCAGGTTGGCCGAATGTAAGTTATGGGAGTTATGGTGGCAAAATCGCTGCTATTGATAATTTCGTAAATTCAAAAGGTAAATATAGAATTTTAGTCGCTCCTGACCCAAAAGAACATCCGTGGCCAACTGGATTAAGAATGGGCGTAGCAGTTGATGCAATAGCACTTTTAGATGACGTATCAATATGGTATGAATTGTGGCGAAAAATTAATGGTTTCCCTCCAAATTATTACACGAAACAACCTACAAAAAAATGAAAATAAAATTAACGCTTATATATTTCTTGTTCAGTTTCATTAGTTGCTCTCAAGATACGATTCAACAACTTGATTTAATTACATTTTTACAACATGTACAAGAAAATCATCCAGTTGCTCTAGTAGCTTCAAATGATATTGAAAAATCGACAAATTTTATTCGAATGGCCAAAGGTGCTTTCGATCCTATATTATTTGGTGGGATTGATCAAAAATATTACGATGGTACAACTTATTATAGCACCATGACATCTGGTATTAAAATACCTACACGCATTGGTTGGAATTTAAAAATCATGGGAGATTTGAATCGAGGTCAATATTTAGATGGGGACCAAATAATACCGAATGCTGGATTAACCTACTTAGGCGTTGAAATTCCTATTGGTAGAGGAATGTTTACAGATGATCAGCGAACACAAATAAAAAGAGCCCTTGTAAGTCTGGATCAATCAATGAATCAACGACAATTAATTCTAAATGATTTATTATATGAAGCTGGCCAACATTTTATAAATTGGCAAGAGCAGCAAGCTCAATTAGAATTAGCGAAAGAAGTTTATACATTAGCTGAAACACGTTTATCGCAAGTTAGAATAAGTTATGAACTAGGAGACCGTGCAGCGATTGATACCGTTGAAGCATTTACTCAATTTTATTCAAGAAGAATTGATTTGAATCAAAGAGACTTAAATGTAAAAAATGCTCGAATCCAAATTGAAAATTATTTATGGGAACAAGGAATGATTCCTTTGACCTTAGATGATTTGGTGACTGCATCATCACTAATTTTAGTTGAGCCGAAGATAAGTATTAAGGAATTCGATTCAATCAGACATCCTGTTTTATCACTTTATGATTTAAAAATTGTGGATTTAGAACTTGAACGAAAATTAAAAATAGAACAATTAAAACCGCAATTCAATATAAATTACAACCTTCTTCAAACACCTTCAGATCTAGTTTCTTTGAACTATTCTTTTACAAATTACAAATGGGGAGCGACTTTTTATATGCCAATATTACTGCGTAAAGAGAGATCTTCACTGGCTATTACAAAATTGAAAATTGAAAACACACAAATTGAAATGTCACAAAAACAGCGAGATTTACTGACAAAACAAAAACAAATTCAAAATGAATGGATCACTTTAGTTACTCAAACGAGAGATTCTGATGACATCGCTGAAGGTTTCAAAACTCTCTCAACAGCAGAAACAGCACTGTTTGACCAAGGAGAAAGTTCATTGTTCTTAATAAATGCACGAGAATTAGGTTATATTTCATCGAAATCCAAATACATTGAATTTCTTTCTAAGACCAACAAATCGGCACTTTCTGCCAAATATATTTTAGGACAATTAGGAAATTAAAGTGTAACAGCTTTATTTCTCAAATAGAAATCCAAAATTACAATTGCTGCCATGGCTTCCACAATTGGAACTGCTCTTGGAACAACACATGCATCATGGCGACCTTTGCCTTCTAATTCAATAATTTCTCCTTTAGAATCAATGGTTGACTGAGTTTTTATTAGCGTTGCCACAGGTTTGAAAGCTACACGAAATTCAATTGGCATTCCGTTGGAAATTCCACCTTGGATTCCGCCGCTGTGATTGGTTTTTGTTGTGCTATCCGCATTGAACAAATCATTGTGCTCTGATCCACGCATTTCAACGGCAGAGAAACCGCTTCCAAATTCAACTCCTTTTACCGCATTGATTGAAAACATTGCTTTTCCTAACTCAGCGTGTAACTTATCAAAAACAGGCTCTCCCAAACCAACAGGAACATTGATAATCGTACATTTTACACATCCACCGATGGTGTCGCCGTCTTTACGAACTTCTCGAATTAATTCTTCCATCCGTTCAGCCGTTTTCAAATCTGGACAGCGAACAGGATTGGATTCGATTGCATCCAACAAGAAGAACGACGAATCATTCAATCGTATTAAGCCAACTTGGTCAACGTAAGTAGAAAATTCAATTCCTATCGTTTCTAAAATCTGTTTTGCGATTGCACCGGCTACTACTCTACTTGCCGTTTCACGCGCACTTGATCGTCCACCACCTCTATAATCACGGATTCCATATTTCTTATCGAAGGTGAAATCAGCGTGCGAAGGACGATAAGCCTCTTTTAAATGCTCGTAATCTCCTGATTTTTGATCTTCGTTTGGAATCACAAAACCGATTGGCGTTCCAGTTGTTTTTCCTTCAAAAATACCTGAAAGGAATTGAACAGTATCTGCTTCTTTTCGTTGGGTAACGATTGCCGATTGACCTGGCTTTCTTCGATCTAATTCAAGTTGAATTTTATCAAAATCTAATTGGATATTCGAAGGTACTCCGTCAATAATACCGCCAATTGCAACTCCGTGAGATTCACCGAATGTAGTTAAACGAAAAAGAGTACCGAACGTTGATCCTGCCATTGTTAGTATAATTGATTAATTCGTAATTCGTAATTCGTAATTCGTAATTCGTAATTCGTAATTCTAAATACAAATCGTTTCTTCTGTTATCTTTAAAATCTCTCTTACTTCTTCTAATGTTGGTGCTTCAGCGTATGTTCTTAATACAGGCTCCGTTCCTGAAGGACGAATCATCAACCATCGATTTTCGTCAAAAAAGTATTTGAACCCGTCAATTGTTTTCACTTCTTGAACTTGGTATTTACCAAATGATTTATAGTTATCTGCTTTACAGTTCGCAATAATTTTTTGTTTCAATTCTTCGGTGATGTGTAAATCATTTCGTTCAAATTTGAATTCACCGACAATCTCATACACTTCATCAATCAATTGATCCAACGTTTTTCCTGATTTCGCCATGAATTCCCAAATGATCAATCCCATCCAAATACCATCACGTTCTGGAATATGTCCTTTAACAGCAATTCCACCTGATTCTTCGCCACCAAGTAAAACGTCGTCGTGCACCATGATTGTTGCTATTTCTTTGAAACCAATCTTCGTTGTTTCCAATTCCAAACCATAATGTTTACACAATTTCTCAACTCGTGGTGTTACTGAAAAAGCAATTACAACCTTACCCGTCATTTGCTTGTATTTCACCATGTAGTGAATCAACAACAAAATGATGTGATGTGAATCCACAAATTCACCTTTTCCATTGTACAAACCAATTCGATCAGCATCGCCATCCGTTGCAAGTCCACAATGTATATTTCCTTTTTCTTTTATGTAAGCTTCTAATTCTTTCAAGTTTTTGCCAATCGGTTCGGGCGCTTGACCCATAAACGATGGGTTGTGATCACAATGTAAAAACTGAATATTTGGCAACAAACGTTTCATTACGTTTTGCCCAGCGCCGTACATTGCATCATAGACAAAATTTAATCCTGATTTTTCAATCGCTTCTAAATCAAAATTTGCTTTTACGTGCTCAACATAACGCGTTTCAATATCAACGATTTCTAATTGACCTGCAGCAATTGCTCCTTCAATAGAAATAGTAGA
>JBIIWQ010000171.1:0-5134 GCA_044338805.1 Crocinitomicaceae bacterium | reverse complement strand
TTTACATCTTGAAAGACCGTTAGCTATTTTCGACCTAGAAACAACAGGCTTAAATATTACAAGCGACCGTATTGTTGAAATTGCTATTATCAAAGTTTTTCCTGATGGAAAAGAGGAACATTTCTGCAAAAGAGTTAATCCTCAAATGCCAATCCCGATAGAGACAAGCGAAATACATGGGATTTACGATAAAGACGTTTTAAATGAGCCTATCTTTGATTTGATTGCTGTTTCAGTCGTCGAATTCATAGGTGATGCTGATCTTGCTGGCTTCAACTCAAATAAGTTTGATATTCCTGTTTTAGCTGAAGAGTTAATGCGCGCTGGATCTGATTTTGATATCTCACAACGCAAATTTGTTGATGTTCAAAATATCTTTCATAAAATGGAACAACGAACATTGGCAGCAGCACATCAATTTTATTGCAAAAAACCTATAGAAAATGCTCATAATGCTTTACATGATGCTCAAGCTACTTGGGATGTTTTAAAAGCACAAATGGCACATTACACGGATTTATCTAATGATATCCCTTCCCTATCCGATTTTTCTAAAGCTGGGAATTATAATTTATTAGATTTTGCTGGTCGCTTGGCGATTAATGAGAAAAATGAATCCATTTATAACTTTGGTAAACATAAAGGAAAAACGATCAAAGAAGTTGCTCGCATTGAACCAGGATATTATGGTTGGATGCTTGATGCAGATTTTCCTTTGTATACAAAAAAATGTTTGCGGATTGAAATGGATAAGATTAAAAAGGAACGAGAAAGTAATAAAAAAGCAGAAAACACAACTGAAGATATTGCAGGTAAATTAGATGCTTTAAAAAACAAATTCAAATAAGATGAAAATCATTTGTATTGGCCGAAATTATTCTGACCATGCTAAAGAAATGAATGCTGATGTTCCAACATTACCTATTTTCTTTATGAAGCCAGACATTGCTATTTTAAAGGATGGGAATCATTTCTATTATCCGGATTTCACTAAAGATTTACATTATGAATGTGAATTGGTCGTGAAAATTTGTAAAGTTGGTAAAAATATCACTGAAAAATTCGCCCCTAACTATTACAAGGATTTAACGCTAGGAATCGATTTCACAGCCCGTGATTTACAACAAATCTGCAAAGAGAAAGGTTTACCATGGGAAATAGCGAAATCATTTCAACACAGTGCTCCACTATCAAATAAAACAATTGATGTACATTCCGTGGATTTAAATAACCTAAGCTTTGAATTAAAGAAAAATGGTGAAACAGTTCAAATTGGTCATACAAATGACATGATTTTTACTATTAATCAAATCATCGTTTACCTTTCAAAATTCATGACATTAAAAACGGGAGATTTGATTTTTACTGGAACTCCAGCTGGTGTTGGTCCTGTGCATATCGGTGATAAGTTGGAAGGTTATTTGAACCAAGAAAAAATGTTTGAATTCAAGGTGAAATAATTTTTTCAATAGTCAATTCTCACTAGCTAATTGACAATTAATAAATCACTTCCCTTTCGCTTTAACGATTATTAAAACCGTATAGAGCATAATCTTGATATCCAAGGCTAATGTTCTATTTTTGAGATAAAGTAAATCAAATTTCATGCGTTGAAGCATTTGATCAACGTTTTCTGCATAACCGTACTTTACTTGTCCCCAAGATGTTATACCAGGTCTAACTTTCGTTAAATGTAAAAATTGCGGTTCAATTTTTACTATCTGATCAATAAAATATTGTCGTTCAGGTCTTGGCCCTACTAACGACATTTCACCTTTTAATACATTGAAAAACTGAGGGAATTCATCGAATCTCAATTTACGCATGAATTTACCAATTGGTGTAATTCGAGGATCATTTGATGAGGACAGTTGAGGACCATGTTTTTCAGCATCAACAAACATTGTACGAAACTTAATGATTTTAAAAGGCTTGCCCTTTAGCCCAATACGTTCTTGTAAAAAAAACACTGGTCCAGGAGAAGACATTTTTACGCCAATTGCCAGAAAAACATATACTGGTATCAATAATATTATTGCAAAAACAGAAAGAACAACATCCATGAATCGCTTAATTGCTTGCTGTAAAATCGGCATCGTTTCCGCATTTACTTCAATTAACAATGCACCAAAAATATTTGTCATTTTTACAGATCCTGAAAGGATATCGTACATATCTGGAAGTATTTTTATCGTAACACTCCCTCCTTCAATTTGACCAATTATTGATTTTAGTTTATCATGTTCAATACTTTCAAGAGCAATTATGACCTCTTCAACTTCATGTTCTCGCAAGATTTTTTCCAAATCCTTAGCATGCCCCAAATAATTCAATTGATTTTCTAATTGTCTATCAACCCCATTTATATTTACAAATCCAATAAATTGATTAATACCACGAGGTAAATTCACAATCTCATTATAAATTTCTACGGCCTTATCACTTCCTCCAATAAGCAGTGTTTTAAAACCATTTTTACCAGAATGAATCCGACTTACGATTACACTTATAAATACCAATCGTGGAATAAAAACCATTAAAAAATGTATCCCAAACAATAAAAACATTGATTTATAATATTGTTGGTATCCAGAAATCTCATCATCCAATAACAATGTGAAAAAGATAAAAACTGACCCTAAGAGTGTTCCAATAAAACTCAGATTAAATAATTTAAAACGGTATAGACGTTTTACATCGTGATAGGTTCCTTGTAAATAGTATAAAACCAACCATAAAATTGGAATTAAAAATATGCCTAAATAAAAAGAATCATTAACGGTAAATTCAACTTGTTCAATTGCAGTTTTTCGAAAATAATAAAAGATAACCCAAGCAGAAATAGCAGTTATCCAATCCATCAGCACAAATAATAAGACGAGCAGTCGTTGTTGCATAATTAGAAATAAACAACTTTGATATTATCCATAATTATTACCCCATCACTATCTCCACTATCTAATCCAGACTTAAATGATTGTTTGAAATAAGCAGCAGTTGAAGAACTGGATACTAATTCTTTCAAATCAATATAGATTTTTTTCCATTTAACCTCGGATGGTTCCTGTGAATTTAATTGAATGTTATCGTTATTTTTAATTGACGATGAAGAAATCGCAAGTAAACCTGTTGTAACTGCATTTGTATTGTAATAATCTATTTCTAAATATACATCAGCAAAAGTTGGAAGATACATTTCTCCTGCAGTATAGCCAATCCAAGTTGAATCAATTGAATTCAAATTTACTTGACCATAAAAATTTCCCCATTTCAAAATAGCAGGGTCATTACCCGCAACTAATGAAGACAAAGAATTTGGGTCATTTTCAATTTTAATAGCTGCATCTTCAAAATCTTCATACCAAAATTTAACAGCATCATAAAAACGAGTGGTTGGATTTAATGTTAAAGTTTGATTGGCCACTAAATCAGCGTTTATCTCATATAGTTCAACAAAAGGAAATATTTTTTTCGTTGCAGAGATTCCGTTATTTCTAACAGTTGGATAAATTTTAATGTTAACGTTTCCACTCATTAGAACAGGAATCTTAAAAGGAACTTCAAAAACACCGATTACTTTTCCATTGATAAAAACCCAAGCATCCGTAAAATTGTGTGTTAATTCACCCGTTGGATATTGAGAATTCGCATTTGTTTCTAATGTCCATTGATTTACTTCCAACCACGCTGGATCGGGGTTATTCTTCACACAAGATGAAAAAACAAATAAAATAAGTGTAAATAATAATAATTGTCTCATAGTTAGTTTTCGATTAATCAAACGCTAAAATTTCTTAGATATTGTCTACTAATATGTTCGATGACATTTTTAATTTATCCAATATTTTATGCGCTACATCTAACGCTCTAAATCCGTCTTCTAATGAAACCAATGGCACAGTATCGTTGTTTATTGCTTCTGCAAAAGTTCGCAATTCTTCTTTAATTGCATTTATTTCACCAATATCTGGTTTATCGAAGTAGATTTTCTTTACCGGTTTCCCTTCGCCCAAATCAAAAATAATATCCAATGGATTTGGCTCCCCATCAACAGTTTCCATTCTCACAACTTCAAGTTCTTTTGTAAGAAAATCTACACTGATATATGCATCCTTCTGGAAAAAGCGCGACTTACGCATGTTTTTCATTGAAATACGAGAAGCCGTTAAGTTGGCAACACACCCATTATCGAATTCAATTCGCGCATTTGTGATATCTGGGGTATCGCTTACAACCGCTACTCCAGAGGCAGAAACGCGTTTTATGTCCGACTTCACAACACTTAAAATAATATCTAAATCATGGATCATCAAATCTAAAACAACTGGAACATCTGTTCCTCTTGGATTAAATTGCGCCAAACGATGCGTCTCGATGAACATTGGTTTATTGAAATAAGGTAAAGCTGCTTGAAATGCTGGATTAAAACGTTCAACATGCCCAACTTGCACTTTTACATTTGCTTCTCTTGCTAATTCCATTAAAATACGTGCTTCTTCAACCGTTTGAGTTACTGGTTTCTCAATAAAAACATGCTTACTCTTACGCAATACTTGAGAAGCTAATTCACAATGTGAAATTGTCGGTGTAACAATATCCACACAATCTACCTCTTCCAAAAGCTCTTGAACAGTCGAAAACCGTTTAATGTTAAATTGATTTTTTACATCTTCTGCTGTTTGGTCACTTGAATCAAAAAATCCAACTAATTCAAATTCTTCTTTCAATTCTAAAATTAATCGAATGTGTATTTTTCCTAAATGCCCAGTGCCTAAAACTCCAATTTTTAACATAAACCTGATTTTTTACAAAGGTAATTCTAGCAATTTACTTATTCCCTTTAATAAGCTAGAATTATCAACAATTCCGACTTATTTACTGAACGTTTTGGGAGACGGTATAGTTGGGCGGCGGTTTAATCAACGTAACTAGTTGTATATATGCCTGTTATCCGTTCCTTTGTAATTGCACTTAGAAGTGTGTAAAACCATATAAAAGATTTTTTAAAATTCGAGAATTTTTCGAATTCGCGAATTCGCAATATGTCGAACCTTATTTGATTTCCTAGTTGCATTTATTACATGAATCTACCATTCGTAATATTAGGTAAATCGACAATATGTTCAACTGTTTT
>JBIIWQ010000170.1:0-5156 GCA_044338805.1 Crocinitomicaceae bacterium | reverse complement strand
AGTTTACCAATGTCGCTAACGTCTAGGTTTCTATGAGTAAAAGCAATAATATGAAATTGTTCTAACACTTATTTGTCTTTTTATTTTGCAAATTTGCGAAAACAACGGGGTAATATTGTCATAATAGTGTCATGACATCTTATTTAGAATGGGTTTAAATACTATTGTCTACTTGAGTTTGTGTTCATTTTCTTATATTCAGTTAGTCAAGGCTCATTTGTTTTTTTTCAAGGAAAAAAGCTACCTTTATTCTTTCAAGAAAAAGTGAATGAAAACGATTGAATTTGAATCTGCACAGCATGTAAAAGTGGAGTATGAACTGGCAACAACAGGTCAGCGAACTGCTGCTGCACTTATTGATTTGGTTGCGTTCATCATTTATTTTATTATCGTTTCGTTATCCTTAGAGCTCAAGAATGTAATTTCAGATTTTGGAACGGATTTATTCTTGACGTTACTCATCATTAAAATACCTTGGATTTTTTACAATCCTATAATTGAGTTTATAACACGTGGCCAAAGTTTGGGGAAATACGCACTTGGAATTAGAGTAGTGAAAGTTTCTGGTGAACGTCCAGGTTTAAAAGAAGTATTCACCCGATGGCTATTTAAAGGAGATTTTTTATGGATAAGTGCTGATGTCTTTCTTTTATTGTGGGTGGGATTTGGTTTGTTGGGAATCATTTTTTCAGCAACAGCTGATAGAAACCAACGACTTGGTGATGTTATTGCAAATACAGTAATAATTAAAAATCGATCTAGTTTAAATTACACGTTGAAGGATATTCTTTCAATAAAAAATCAAGATAATCATCAAACAACATATCCTAACGTGACAAGGTTCACTGATGAAGACATGTTATTGATTAAAAATACGATTCAGCGCGTTCAAAAATATCCGAATCCGGAAACGAAAAAATTTGCAGTTGACTTGGCTGATGAAACAGCTGTTTTGTTAGGTTTATCTGAAACTCCAGAAAAACGAATGGAATTTTTGCAAACTTTGTTACAAGATTATGTCGTGCTGACTCGTTAAAAATTACTTATGTCAAAATTATGTATTGTTCCAACTCCGATTGGAAATCTAGAAGATATTACATTACGTTCAATTCGAATGTTGAAAGAATGTGATGTGATTTTTGCCGAAGACACACGCGTCACGAAAAAGTTATTGAACAAATTTGAAATTACGAAACAAGTAATTCCATTTCATGCACACAATGAACACAAATCATTGCAAGCAGCAATTGATAGAATAAAATCAAATAGTTTGACCGTTTTAGTTTCTGATGCGGGCACTCCTGGCATTTCTGATCCTGGATTTTTATTGGCACGTGAATGTGTAAACGCTGGAATTGTCATTGAATGTTTGCCTGGACCAACAGCTTTTGTACCAGCGCTCGTTGCAAGTGGATTCCCATGTGATAAATTTGTGTTTGAAGGATTTCTTCCACACAAAAAAGGCAGACAAACACGCTTAAAAATTCTAACTGAAGAAGAAAGAACGATTGTTTTGTATGAGTCGCCGCATCGGTTAGTGAAATGTTTGGGACAAATTGAAGAATTCATGGGTGGAGAACGAAAAGTATGTGTTGTGCGTGAAATCAGTAAAATGTTTGAAGAATACAAACGTGGAACTGCCACAGAAGTGAAAGCGTATTATGAAGCGCATCCGCCAAAAGGTGAAATAGTTATTTTGATTGAAGGAAAACCATGAGTGAAATAGACACAGAAGCAATCGTTTTAATAAAAAATGGTTCAGCTGATAAAGCATTTGAACGCAGAAAGATTAAAATTGAAGGCCCAAAAGACAATGAAGTAGTTATTGAAAGTGAAGCTTTTGGATTGAATTATGCCGATGTGATGGCGCGAAATGGTTTGTACCGTGAAGCGCCGCCTTTGCCTTGTGTTGTTGGTTATGAAGTTGTTGGGGAAATCACTGAAATTGGAAAGGATGTATCGCCAGATTTAATTGGTAAACGGGTTCTTGGTTTTTGCAGATTTGGTGGATATGCAAAACACGTTGTAACACAAAATTATGCGGTCGTTGAAGTCAACGAAATGCCAGCAGAAGAAGCTTTAGTTCTCTGTACACAAGCCGTAACGGCCTATTACATGGCGGAATATTTAACACCAATTCATAAAGGTGAAAAAGTATTGATTCACGCTGCTGCTGGAGGAGTAGGGACAATCTTAATCCAATTAGCGAAGCGAAAAGGGGCAATTGTTTTTGCTAAAATCGGGAATGAAAATAAACGTGATTTAGTTTTGAAATTGGGAGCTGATTATGTGATTAATTACAATCAATCGGAATATTCAGCACAAATTTCCACCATTTTAAAAGATGATCGATTGGACGCTAGTTTTAATCCAATTGCTGGTTCTACTTTCAAAAAAGACATGGCTTTACTTGGTTCTGGGGGACGAATTGTTCTTTTCGGAGGTTCAGAATTATCAGGTGGGAAATGGGGATTCTTTTCTCAACTGAATTTTGTGCGCAAAATGGGATTGATTTTACCAATTGGTTTAATGATGCGTTCCAAAAATATTCTTGGTGTCAATATGCTTAAAATTGCAGATAACCGACCAATGGTACTTTCTGAATGTCTAAATGAAGTGGTAAAACTTTATCTTAAAGGAGAATTAATTCCACAAGTTGGTGGTGTTTATGCTGTTGATCAGATTGCCGAAGCACATGCCGCACTTGAAAGTGGAAAAACTACAGGGAAACTGAGTGTAAAATGGGATGGATAGTTATAAGTTGCTAATTGCAAGTTTTGGAACCAAATAAATTTGTTGGTTTTAGCTATTAATTTGTAACTAATAACTCGCAATTTGTAACTCGCAACTAATCAAGGTGCCGGCGGACCTATATATTCCATACACGGATTTGTGCCTACCCAACATTTGGCATTTTGACGTAATTCTAAAATTGTATCATTTTCAATGTTAAAATATAAATCAACCGTATTTTTCCATTTGTTAAAACAATCATTTCCCTTTAATACATAATTTTTTTCCTCAACCAACCCATTTTTTTTCATGAATTCATCCAAGGGTAAAAATTTATCTGCTCGCACAAGCATATAATGTCCATTCTCCAAATGAAACGTTGCATTTCCTTCAACATCTAAGGTGACCTCTTCATAAACAGGTAATCCTTCTTTAAATTCTACACCTTTTATAATTTTGAATTTTTCAAATTTCATAGATTCATAATAACCAGCAGCAACATCTGGAGATGGCTTTGCTCCACCACAATATGGTTTATGCACAGTACCATTAAAACTTACCGTTCGAAGATTAGGATCAGTATTTTTTTTAGAAGTCAAACCACAACTTGTTGTAATTAAAACCAAAGCTATAAGAATGTTTTTTAGGATCATAAAGGATGCTTTAAGTAACAAAGATATAAAAACAAGGAGTAAAATATAATTTGTTTTTTAAATTTTCGCCACAGATGCACAGATTTTCTATTTCAAAGGAAGTTTGATGCGTTATTCTTAATTTTTAATTGCTTTGGTTAAATTCAAACAACAATCTGTGCATCTGTGGCAAAAGAAAACTAATAGGATAAATTTTGATCTTTGTTTTAAGATTACTTAACTTTCTAAGTGAGTTAAGTTGCATTAAACCCGAAATTTTACCTTAATTTTGCGCCATAATTAATCTAAAACAAAACAACCAATGGCTGAAGTAATAACAGACCTAGGAATTCAAGAAATTCTTTCTCAATTAGGTATTGAAGAAGTAAATAACGGTGCCTCAACAGGCGGTAAATGGTTCAAAACTCGTGGTGAACGAATTGATTCAATTTCTCCAGTCGATGGTCGATTAATTGCCTCTGTTAATTCTGCAACTGAAGCAGATTATGAAGCAGTAATTTTAAAAGCTCAAGAAGCGTTTAAGGAATGGAGAATGATTCCTGCTCCAAAAAGAGGAGAAATTGTACGTCAATTAGCTGAAAGAATTCGCTTTTACAAAGAGCCTCTTGGTAAATTGGTTTCTTATGAAATGGGAAAATCATTACAAGAAGGTTTAGGTGAAGTGCAAGAAATGATCGATATCTGTGATTTTGCAGTTGGGTTATCTCGTCAGTTATATGGACTTACAATGCATTCAGAGCGTCCAGGACACAGAATGTATGAGCAATATCACCCACTTGGAATTGTTGGAATTATTTCAGCATTCAATTTCCCTGTTGCAGTTTGGAACTGGAATACAGCTTTGGCTTGGGTATGTGGAGATGTTTGCGTTTGGAAACCATCTGAAAAAACACCAATCACAGCAATCGCCTGTCAACAAATCGCAAAAGAAGTTTTCGATGCAAATGGAGTTCCTGAAGGAGTTTCTAGTTTGGTTATCGGTGGTGCTGAAATTGGAAAATTAATGGCTGAAGACACACGTGTTCCTTTGATTTCTGCAACAGGTTCTACTCGAATGGGTAAATCTGTTGGTGCAACAGTCGGCGCTCGTTTAGGTCGTTCGTTATTAGAGTTAGGAGGAAACAATGCAATCATTATTACTCCTTCTGCTGAATTGAAGATGGTTGTTCCTGGTGCTGTATTTGGTGCTGTTGGAACTGCTGGACAACGCTGTACGTCAACGCGTCGTTTGATTATTCACGAAGATTTATACGATAAAGTAAAAGAATCATTAGTGAAAGCTTATGGTCAATTGAAAATAGGTAATCCATTAGATCAAAGTAACCATGTTGGACCATTGATCGATCAAGATGCTGTTAAAACATATTTAGAAGCGTTGGACAAAGCTGTTGCCGAAGGATGTAACATTATTGTTGAAGGTGGAGTTTTAAGTGGTGCTGGATACGAATCAGGTTGTTATGTGAAACCAGCAATTGTTGAGGCACAAAACCACATGAAAATCGTACAACACGAGACATTTGCTCCGATTTTGTACATCATGAAATATACAGGTGGTGTTGAAAATGCAATCAAATTACAGAATGGTGTTCCGCAAGGTTTATCGTCTGCAATCATGACAAGTAGTTTAAAAGAATCTGAAGCATTTTTATCACAAGCAGGTTCAGATTGTGGAATCGCTAACGTTAACATCGGAACTTCAGGTGCTGAAATCGGTGGAGCATTTGGTGGTGAAAAAGAAACTGGTGGCGGACGTGAATCAGGTTCAGATGC